>JAVUPY010000042.1 GCA_032252755.1 Terriglobia bacterium | reverse complement strand
AGCGATTTATAAGGACCGACACGCGCGGATCATCATCAAGGCCCGGAGAGCGAGTCTCCACTAAAGGCCGGATACATTTACGCAGACTGTCCCTTCCGCCCAACTTCACCCCTCTTGCAGTCCGGCGGCGGACCATACATTATCACTCTCAATCGTGCTCGATGGGCCTAAACTGCTCATCCACTTTCGTCAATCCCTTTGGAAGCTCGAACATCGAATCCGGCACGGTTCCAACGTGTACATTGCTCACCTTATACGTCGATGCATCGCCAATCGCCATCCTCAGGGTGACCCCTTGGGCTTCGTCGATCCAGTAGTAGACGTGAAATCCCTTCACCGGGTCATAGAGGTCCCATTTCCTTGCTGCGCGCCCCTCAATCTCCTCGCTGCCAACTAGCTTGCAGAAAGAGGGATATGTAGCGTGAGGACACATCGATCCATCCACCATCTCGGGAGCATAGGTTCGAAGCCTCCTGCTCTCAAGCACCATGTACATCTTGCTGTCAGGAAAAGTTCGCCAGCCTTGGCGCGTCTTCAAGTCGAAAACATCAACCATCTTGCCCCAATCGAGTCGGATGTGGTTACCACTCACATACAGTCTCCCTGAGATTGACGGAATAACTGTTGATGAAAGGGAAATGTCGGCGGTGAAAGGTTTGGCGGTACTGTTCTGTGCACGACAGGCATTCAGCAGAAACGCAAGAGCGATCACGGCAAGGACGAATAAGAGCAGATTCCTCGTTCTACTTATGTCGCGGCTCATGTGCAGAGTGTAGGCCGGGCTTTGCGAAAGTCAAAGTGAACAAATTCACGGGATAGTGAGTGATAACAGGACATCCCACGCATTAATTCAATTTATGATTCAGTGCACATCATTAGTCCCCTCGTTTCTCGCTTTGAGAAAATTCTTGTCAAGAGCCAAAATTTGTCATTTTCGTCGCAAGCTCCTCATTCCAATCGAAATATAGTTTCCTCCCCAATGTCACAGTAGCCATACCCAACCTGCTATTCTGAAAATAGAGAGACACAACAAGCGGCCGTCCCTAACCGGATGGCCGTTTCCTTTGCGCCCTTTCGCGTCCCTCTCCTGCCCTGGCCTTGTCGCACGCTTTTGGCGACAGGGCGGGGCTTTTGACTTGGTCTTTGATTTTGTCTTTCGACTTTCGAACCGGCCCCCGGTACCTGGTACCCGTTACCCGGCACCCTTTCCTGGAGGAACTCATGACCATCCCACTCTGCCACCACATCATGCCCAGCGGAAACACCTGCGGTTCGCCCGCGCTACGCCACCAGGCCTTCTGTTACTTCCACAACGAGCGGCGTAAACGCGCCCTGCGAGCCAAGCGCGCCCGCGATCTCCGATCCCGCACCTGCCCCTTCCACCCCCAGGTCCGTACCTACCGTAACCAATGCCCCCTCTTCCTCTCCGCCTCCCAAATCCCAACCCCCGACCCCGTCAATTTCGAACCACCGTTGATCCAGCCCGGCCAACTGGTGCAGCTCAAAATTGGCAACTGAGAACTGTGTATGGCAAATTGCGTATTGCGAGTTGTACCTCGAGTTGTACCTCGCACCTCGTACCTCAAAAACACATTTTTCCATCGCAAATTCTTGAACCCAAAAGGAGACCACACATTTTCAGATTTAAATTCTTTGCTTTCATCTCGCTACGCCGAAAATTTCCGTAAGTACCTGAAAAGAGGACGCTGCAAAAATAGGGGGTGGGTAGAACAGATTGGACGCTTCGACATTCGACTTCCGGCTTCCGACTTCCGTCTCCCCGCTGCTACAGTTGTACCCACGGAGGGCCTATGCACATCCCGGACGGCTATCTCAGTCCATCGACCTGTGCAACCCTCTACGTCCTCTCCGGCTCCGGCTGGTGGCTCGCCCTGAAAAAGATCAAGCGCGTCCTCATGACGCGAACGATTCCCCTGATCTCCGTCTTCGCGGCCTTCTCCTTCGTCATCATGATGTTCAACCTGCCGCTGCCCGGAGGAACCACAGCGCACGCCGTCGGAATCGCCGTCGCTGCCATCGTCCTCGGCCCTTGGGGAGCGATTCTCTCACTCTCCATCGCCATCACCATCCAGGCACTGCTGTTCGGCGACGGAGGAATCACCACCCTCGGCGCAAACTGCTTCAACATGGCCATCGTCGGCTCGCTCGTCGCCTGGGCCGTCTATCGCCTCTTCGCCAGTCGCGGACGCCGCAACGTCCTCGCCGCCGCCATCGCCGGTTACGTGTCGATCAACGCAGCAGCGTTTCTGGCCGCGATCGAGTTTGGTATTCAGCCCGTGCTCTTCCACGACGCCAGCGGAACCCCGCTCTACGCGCCTTATCCGCTGCACATAGCGATCCCAGCCATGATGATCGGACACTTGACCATCGCCGGATTCGCCGAAGCAGCCCTGTCTGGCGGAATGATCGCCTACCTCCAGGGCACCAGGTCGACTCTGCTGAGCAACACCGCCTTCGCCAAGCAGGTGACAACAGCACCTCAGCCGACAGTCGCCACGCAGGCCACCTCGGAGTGGAAGCTCTGGGCCACCGTCGGATCGCTGCTGATCCTTACCCCTCTGGGAACGCTGGCCGTCGGAACCGCCTGGGGCGAAGGCTCCGCAGAGAGTTTCACCAACGCTCCCGCTGGCCTGGCGCGGCTGTCGTCCATCTGGACGGCCCCGTTCCCGAGTTACGCTCCAGCATTCATAAAGAATCCAGCATTCGGATACATGCTGTCGGCGATGTTCGGCGTCGGAATAATTCTGCTTCTCTCGCTCGTAGCTCGCGCTTTCAGCCGCAAAGAGGCACGCTCGTGAGCCACATGATTGAGTCCACGCTGCGCAGTTTCACCAAAGCTCTCTCGAAAGCCTTCGCTTCCGAGCAGACCGCAGCAAAGCGAGGTCTGCTGCAGAGCTTCGATCCGCGCGCGCGAATCGTCTCGATTCTTGTGCTGGTTATTGCGGTTGTCCTTACTCTCAGCCTCTTGCCGCTGAGCGCTCTGTTCCTTCTCGCGGTCTTTGTCTCGTTCGGATCACGAGTGCCTTTCGGAACGCTGATCAAGCGCGTCTGGCTGATCGTCTTCGGCTTCACTGGCCTGATCGCGCTGCCCGCGATCTTCATCACGCCCGGAGATGTTGTCGCTCAAGCAGGCCGATTGGCGATCACAGCCCAGGGATTGCGAACCGCATGTCTGCTCATCCTTCGTGTGGAAACCGCAGTCACACTCACGACCGCACTCGTCCTGAGCACGCATTGGGTACAGATCCTGCGTGGTCTTCGCGCGCTCTGGGTTCCGGCAGAAGTCGTGACGATGCTGGCGATGACGCATCGCTACATCTTCCTGCTGATCGAGACCGCGGGACAGATGTTCGAATCGCGCCAGAGCCGCATGGTAGGCGCAATGAGCGGAGCCGATCAGCGCCGTATGGCGATCCGAACAGCCGGAGTTCTGCTCGGCAAGAGCGCCGATTTGAGCTATGACGTTTACCTCGCCATGCAATCGCGAGGCTTCACCGGAGACATTCGACTGCTGGACAGTTCTCGAATGAAGCTGAGAGATTTGGCATCGATCGTGCTCGCAATTGTTATTGCTTTTCTTGCAGTCTGGTTCGGAAGATAGTTCGTGAACCTCTTCGATCTCCAAAACGTCAGCTTCGATTACGACGGAATCGTCGCACTGCGAAACGTGTCGCTCGCCATCGCTTCCGGCCAGCGCGTTGCGATCGTCGGAGCCAACGGTTCCGGGAAATCGACGCTGCTGCGTTTGCTCGACGGTCTCTGCTTCCCTTCCGCCGGAACTGTCCGTTTCGGTGGTGAGGAGATGACCCTCGATCGTCTGCAGGGCAGCGGATTCGCCTTCAACTTCCGCCGCCGTGTCGCACTGGTCTTCCAGAATCCCGATGTTCAGCTATTCAACCCAACTGTCTTCGACGAAGTCGCCTTCGGCCCTCTGCAATTGCAGTTGCCGAAGGATGAACTGCTGCAGCGCATTGATCAGACGATGGAGTTCATGGGAATATTTCACTTGAAAGATCGTCCTCCTCATCGCTTGTCAGGCGGCGAGAAGAAGCGCGTCGCGTTGGCGTCCGTTCTGGTACTCGATCCGGAGGTGCTGTTGCTCGACGAGCCCACCTCCACACTCGATCCAAAGGCTCAGAGCCAACTAATCGACCTGATTCAGAGTTGGAAGAACACTTCGAAGACGGTAATTACCACGACTCACCAGTTGGACATCGTGGAAGATATCGCTGACATTGTCTACGTCATGCAGGAAGGTGAGATCGTCGCATCAGGAGAGCCGTCGCAAATCCTCTCCGATTCGGATTTACTCCTCCGCGCGAACCTGATCCATGCCCACAGGCACTCGCATGACGGCGTGGTGCACTCGCATCCACACTCGCACAGACACTCGCATCACGAGCACGGACACGAACACATACACGGTGATGAGTTCGACAAATGAAGGTCAGAAGGCCCACTTCAGCAGCGTAGCTCCGCTTGTGAAGCCAGCGCCGACCGCAGCCAGCAGCACGGTATCGCCCTTCTTGAGTTTGCCTTCTTTCAGGGCTGTATCCATCGCGAGCGGAATAGTTCCAGCGGTCGTATTGCCGTAGCGATCGATATTGATAATTACCTTCTCCGGAGGCATCTTGAGGCGATCGGCCGTGGCGGTAATGATGCGCTTATTTGCCTGGTGAGCGATGAAGCAGTCGACATCGGCGCCCGTGAGATTGTTGCGCTTCAGAACGTTCTCCGTCATCTCCGCCATCTTCTTCACGGCATACTTGAACACCTGCTGACCGTCCTGGTGCACGACGTGCATGTTCTTCTCAATCGTGTCCTTCGACGCCGGATTCAGCGATCCTCCGCCGGGCATATTGAGGAACTGCCCTCCGAAGCCTTCCACCTGGTGCACAAAATCGATGATGTGGGGCTCGCCATCCTGGGCGGGTTCGAGAAGGACCGCACCAGCGCCGTCGCCGAAGATGATGCAGGTCGCGCGGTCCTTGTAGTCGATCATCGAGGAGTTGACGTCCGCGCCGATGACGAGGACTTTCTTATGGGCGCCACTTTCGACGAGTTTCGCGCCGGCCGTGAGGGCAAATACGAATCCCGAGCACCCTGCGGACAGATCAAATCCCCAGACATTGGAGAGATTGAGCTTGTGCTGGATAAGGCAGGCCGTGGACGGATACATCATGTCCGGGGTAACGGTGGCTAAAACAATTGCTTCGATTTCATTCAGGTCAACGCCATAACGAGCGACCATGTCACGAACGGCGCAAACGGCGAGATCGCTGGCGGCGATCCCCTTATCCACAATGTGCCGCTCACGGATTCCGGTACGTTCGAGGATCCACTCGTTCGTGGTCTCCACCATCTTTTCAAGCTGGAAGTTGTCGAGGACTCGGGGCGGTACAAATGTACCCAACGCAGAAATCTTGGCGCGGACAGGTTTCAATCTAGTGCTCCGGAGAAAATTCTATTCTCAATGATGACTGCCGTTAGTGTAAACGGAAAGTACCAAGTGGGTTATGAGGGCACGCGAGTTGCTGATTTGAGGCGTTGAAAGCCACCCTGAAGGAACGCCCACGTAAATGGAATCTTTGATAAAATTTGAATGGTCGGACATCGGTCCTACGCAACGTCTTCCCGCCAATCCCGCCAGGTCCGGAAGGAAGCAACGGTAACGGGCTCTTGCGTGTGCAGTAGGCAGCCGGTGTCCGGCTTTATTTTCGCAACTCCCCGACGCGCAAACCGCAATTAACCTGCGGTCTTAATCCTGTCGATTCCGATTCTCCGAAAGTCTCCGCTGCTGGGAGCTAAAGCTCCACTACAATAAAGCCACACGATGTCCGATTCCGCACCCATCCTGAGGAGCGATCGCCCGGTTGTACCCCCTGCTATCGAGCAGTACTTCCAGGTGTGTCTACTGTTGTTGCTCGCGATGGGATTCCTGACACTGGTCGTGACGGGAAAGCTGGACCCGCTGAGCAGCGTGTGTATGTGCGTGGCCCTGCTGCTGCGCGGGTACTTGCTCGGTCGCGGCAAGACTATCACCATTCCCGAGCGCGTTACTTCGTACCTGGGGCTCATTTATGTCCTGGTCTACATCCTCGATTTCTTTTTCATATCCGACAATTTCGTAATCGCGACGGTTCACCTGCTGCTGTTCGGAATCATCGTGAAGATGTTCTCAATCCACCGCGACCGCGACTACGCGTACCTGACGATGCTAGCGTTCCTGGAGGTGCTCTCCGCGGCCATCCTGACCGTTGATTCGGTTTTCCTGGGCGCGCTGGGCATTTTCCTGTTTATCGGCGTGGTCACGTTCATGGCGCTGGAAATGCGCCGATCGGCGCTACGCGGCGGCCCCGTACAGCACCTGGGAAGGCCAATCGGCTTGCGTCAACGCAAACGCCGGAAAGTCTTTTCCTATGCTCTGTCGATGATGGGAATGGCGCTCGTCGGCAGTATTGTGCTGGCATCGGTCGGAATCTTCTTCGTCATACCGCGAATCGCAACCGGTGGTTACCTGAGCAAACTGGCGCAGCAGAATGAGCTAGTAACCGGATTCAGCGACAGCGTCGCACTTGGCGAGATCGGCCGGATTCAACAGTCGAGCCAAATTGTGGCGCATGTTCGAATAGGCGCGGGGCAGAAAGGTGCTGGCGTTCTCCTGCGTGGCAATACCCTCAGCGAATTCGACGGGAAGAACTGGTTCAATCCCCCGCACGATATGAGAAACCTCCCGAACTTCGGGGGTAGCTTCGATGTGCGCCTGACTCCGCCAAGTCCGACAACGAGACTTGCCGTGAGTCGTCGGCCGCAGATCATCAAGTACCGCGTCATGCTCGAGCCGATCGGGACGAACATTCTCTTCACCATCCCCTCGCCTATCCTTATATCCGGGCCGTTTCGGGAACTCTCGGAAGATGACGCCCAAGTTGTAATCAACACCGACCGCGAACATCCGACAATGCTTTATAGCGGTACGTCGGATCTCAGCCAACCGACCCTGCAGGAGTTCGAATCTTCCAGCGGGCCCTATCCGCCCGAGATCAAGAAATACCTGGAACTGCCTGACGACCTCGACCCGCGCATTGCAGAGCTGGCGCAACAAATTACAGCACACGCGCGAACGCCTATCGAAAAGGCCGCCGCCGTTCAGGCTTATCTCTCGAAGTACACCTACACGCTGCAACTCCCATCACGATACGAGAAGGATCCGGTTGCATATTTTCTTTTTGATCGCAAGGCAGGACACTGCGAATACTTCGCCTCCTCGATGGCGGTTTTGTTGCGCGAAGTCGGTATCCCAACACGACTTGTGACCGGTTTCCGGGGAGGCGAATGGAACGACCTCACCGGCAACTTTATTATTCGCGCGCAGGATGCGCACGCCTGGGTGGAAGTGTTCTTCGCCGGATTGGGTTGGTACAGCTTCGATCCCACACCCGCAGGGAGCGCTCCGGTTGTTACGACGTGGAGCCGCATGCAGCTGTACATGGATGCCGCGCAGGAATTCTGGCGCGAGTGGGTGGTCAACTACGATTTCGCGCACCAGCAGAAACTGACGAACGTCGCCGTAAACAAAGGTGTGCACCTCTTCGAGCGTGTGAAGCAGTGGTTCCGGCATACGTATGCAATGCTCGTGAAACGAGCGCGGGACACTCACCGGGTTCTAGTTAACTCTCCACGGGCGTACGTCACCTCGGTGGTGTTGTTCATAGCCGGGCTTCTCCTGCTGCTGAATGTTCCTCGAGTAGCGCGCGCAATCAGGACGCAGCACATCGCGCGAAACCCCGGAAAGGCTCCGCAGGGAGCCGCCAGCATCTGGTACCGAAAGATGACGAACGCAATGGCTCGCCGCGGACACCGTAAATTGCCAAGCCAGACTCCAGAAGAGTTTGTGGCAAAGATCAGCGACGCTCGATTGCGCGACGGTGTGGCTCGGTTCACCGAACACTACGAGCGGGCGCGATTTGGGAACTCCGCCGAAGACGCAGTCGAGTTGCCGAAGATCTACGAAGAGCTGGTGCAGAAGTAAAGCAAGACAAGCGCGGATTTCGCGGATTCGCGCGGATATAGAAACCAAATCAGCCCAGCGGGTTCATCAAGACATAGCTTCCGCTTTGTTACCGGCGTCCCCAAACAGGAACGGCGCGGCCCCGATTAGAGCCGGCACAGCGCAGTGAAGCATCCAGAGCACTCCCACGAGCAAGACCATTGGGTGTGTCACGAAGTGCGGGAGTGAGTGATCCATCCAAACCTGAACAGCAACGCTCCAGGGCAACAGAACCGCGATCGCGGCGGCCATGATCTCTGCCGGTGCCAGGGCCACAATGAGGCGCTCGCGAACGCTTCCGCCCACCGCGCGAGACCACCAGGCACCCAACGCTGCGATGGCGGCAACTAGCAATAACCAGTTCCAATAGTACGGGTAGTAACTTCCCAGGACCTTTACAGCTCGCGGATGCCGAATGAAACCGACAATCAACCACTCCGACGCGTAAGCGAGAAATCCCACCGTAAATGCAGGAAGCCACAGCCTGCGAAATCGTTCTCTCATTCCATTCTCCTTTGCCTGCTCAATTCCTTTCAGCAAACGCCTGGGACTGCCGAACTGCGAGAATGCCCGCTCATGTGCTGTGTACCTGTCGAGACCTTCGGCGCAATATTCCGCCACCAACATTTCCAGGTGATTCGTTATTTCGTCAATTACCTCTTCGTAGTCGGCACGTTCCAAACGGAGAGCTTGCAATTGTTTCCGCACATACTTCTCGATCTCGCTCATCGCGCACCTTCTGAGCAAACATCCGCGAGGCCACCAAGGCGATCGAGCGCATCAAAGAAGCGTCTCCATTGGTTGCGTAACGGCACGAGTTGCTTCTTTCCCTCGCGCGTCAGCTTGTAGCAGCGCCGACGCCGTCCGGCATCGCTCTCCTGCCAAGAAGCCGCTACCCAGCCGCGCTTCTCCATGCGATACAGCAAAGGGTAGAGTGAAGCCACGTCAAACTTCAGCACTCCGCCGGTTTCCTGCTCCACGCGTTTAGCGATTTCGTATCCGTGCATCGCGCCGCGTTCCAGCAGGCTCAGGACTGCAAGTTCGGCGCTACCGCGTTTCACGTTCGCATCGATCATCTCGAGGCTCCCATATACTGCGTTCCTATATATGCCGAGCCTGTATAGCAGGCAAGTTACGAAGGTCGCGACCGCCGGGTAATCGGGCAAACAAAAAACCCAGGTCCACTCGGACTTGGGTTTTCAAATTAGCTTCTCTGTGACTCTGTCTTTGCGGGGTGAATTGGCCTTACTGGCTCACGGCTTTGCTTTGCCTTGCCGCGATGATCTTGCGGGAATTATCCGCGAGTTCCTTCGCCTTGGGCAGGAGTTCAACGGCTTTCGAAATGTCCGGGTCGCATTGTGCGCGAGCCAGCCGGCTCTGCGTTTCGCCCAACTGGTCCAGCAGGACCTCGGACTTGACGTTGCAGGTCACCCAGTCCTTATCTTGCTGAAGTTCTGCCTCGGTGAAGTTAACGCCCTTGGTATCGAGGAATTTGCGGAAATCGAGCAGAACGTTGTCGTCGACCTGGAAATTGCGATCGACCTGGTGATTCACCACGTAGCGGCGAGCGAAATCAAAGAACGCGTAATGCTCGAGCAGGTCGTCCTCGAAGCGATCGTTCTTAATCGGCGGGATCTTGACGTCGGGAGTGATACCGCCTCCGCCGTACACGGTGCGACCGGATTCGGTCTGGCGAACCTCGCGGTTGGCGTCGTTCGAGTTATCGGTGCCGCCGTGGGTGTAGTAGTCGTAGAGGTTCACGCCGGTGTAGTCGCGCTGGATGAGGCGTCCGCTCGGGGTGTAGTACTTTGCCGTAGTCAGAGCCAGGCCGGTGTCCTCGCTCAGCGGGTACACGCTCTGAACGAGGCCTTTGCCGAAGGTAATTTCTCCGGCAATCAACGCGCGATCGTGATCCTGCAGGGCACCGGTCACGATCTCTGCCGCCGAAGCGGTGCCGCGGTTGACGAGCACCACGATTGGGAAGCTCTTGCCGCCGTTCCCCTTCGCGGCGCGGTAAACACGCTCCGGAGAGTTGCGTCCGTGGTGACTGACGACGACAGCACCTTGCGGCAGGAAATCGCCCGCCACGGCTACACCTTCATTTACCAGTCCGCCGGGGTTGCCGCGCAGATCCAGGATCAGGCCCTTGATATCGCCGAAGGACTTCAGCGCAGAGTCGACTTCCTGCGAGGTCGTTTCCATGAAACTCGAAATGTGAATGTATCCCACGCCCGGAGCAATCATGTAGTGCAGGTCGACGGAGGGCCGTGGAATCTCATCGCGAACCACGGTCAGCGCCAGCGGGTGATCTAGCCCATCGCGTGAAACCGTCAAATCAACCGGGGTACCCTTGGGTCCTTTCAGGGTGTCCGCAACCTGATCGCTCGTCATCTTCGCGGCGGACTTCCCGCCTACGGACACGATCACGTCTCCGGGATGAATGCCAGCCTTGAAAGCCGGTGTATTCTCGAAGACCTGCATGATCGTCATCTGGTTACGGAAAAGGCCGATCTGCATTCCTACGCCGTAGTAGCGGCCCTGCTGATCCTCGCGCATCTGGCGGAAAGCTTTAGGGTCGAAAAAGCTCGAGTGCGGATCCAGCACACGCAACATGCCGGGGATCGCGCCATTGTAGACGGCCTTATCGGAATCTACCGGCTCGGCGTAGTTCTGCTCGACGATGCTGAACACGTCGGCGAACTTTTTAAGGCTTTCAATCGCGGCAGGATCGTCAGGTGGCGAAGACTGCGAATTACGTTGTTGGGCGAACAGGGCTACAGCACAAAGCAGGATTGCAAGAATAGCGCCTGAAAGAAAGGCATAAACTCGACGGGTACGACCGCGCATTCTCCTCACCAACCGGCCTCCGGTTGGGACCGGTGGGCCAAAAGCAGATTATGAACAGGGTACCCGTATTTGACGCTTCGTGGAACAAAAAAGAAGCGCAATTCGTTTCCGAATCGCGCCCCAAATGGGTGATACCTGTTTGCTATACGTTTTCCTTTTTATGGCAATCCATGCACTTGGTCGGAGCCTTCTTTCCGGCCGCCACTTCCTTCTTATGGCAGTCGATGCAGGTGCCCGCAGTAGCCGTCGGGTTGTGGAAAGCCGCCTGCAACTTGGTCTTCATCGGGGCCGCCGCCACCTTGGTGTGACAGTCGGTACAGGCTTCCTGGGCTGACTTGGCAGCCTTCTCAGGCTTAGCTGCATGATGGCAGGTGTCGCACTTCGCCCCGGCGTGAGCCTTGTGGTCAAATTTGACGCCGCCCATTGGGGCTCCCTTCAGGATGACTGGGTTTGCAGGAGCCTTCTGCGCGAGGGCGGATGCGCCCAGCAGGAGCACGCAAAGGCAAAGCAATAAAGACATTACGGACCGATTCTTCACGAAGCCTCCATAACAGAACAGAACTATCTTTCGAAGATGAACTGCGGCGGCCCCAACGCGCCGCCGGCGGTCAGACTTCGGCCGTCGAGAATAGTGTCAACAAGCTAAACGGGGACCGCTGTTGCCGGCGTCACGTCGGAGAGTGACAAAGCCAAGCAGCTGGGGTTGGACTCTGATGCCGGCAAACAACACCCAGGTTCGGCTTTTGGACACTGCGAGGTGTCCCGAAGCGTACTGCCACTCTGTTTACCACCGCTTCTAAGTCAATCATATTAAGCAGGTTAATAGATGATATGAGTCGCCCGCTCAATTGATTGCGGGTGCATTGTTCTGCCTGCGAGGGTGCAGTTGAATGGCCTCGGTTTCAGCAGTTTGTCGAAGGAGACCGTAATGCCAACTATGGTTCAGGCTGCAACATTCCGACCAGCGAACCGCGTTTTGGAGAGCGTCCTTGCTCCGGCCGAGCGGCGGGCTTTGCGATGGTTCGCTTCGCACATGCCCGGTTGGGTCAATTCCGACCACCTGACGATTCTGGGAGCCTTGGGGATGATTGGCGCCGGCTTCGCTTACTGGGCAGCAAGCCGCGAGCCCCGTGCTCTAATTTTGGTTTGTGTATTGCTTGGCCTCAACTGGTTCGGAGATAGCCTCGATGGCACCCTGGCCCGTTACCGAGACCAGCAGCGGCCGCGCTACGGCTTCTATGTCGACCACGTTATTGATTGTGTGGGCGCCCTTTTCCTGCTTGGCGGGCTCGCGTTGTCGGGATACATGCACCCGTGGGTCGCGATCGGGTTGCTGCTCGCCTACAACCTGCTCGCGATGGAGAGCTACCTCGCCAGCTACACGATCGGCGAGTTTCGGCTGACGCACTTCCTCTTTGGTCCGACCGAACTTCGCGTCCTCCTCATTATCGGGAACCTATACCTGCTTTACAGACCGACGGTCCATTTCCTCGGCAGGACGATGCGGTTGTTCGACATCGGTGGGGTCGTCGGGATTGCGGGAATGCTCTTCATCTTTACGCTTACGACGATTCGAAACACGGCAAAGCTTTACCGCGAGGAGACGCGATGAAAACGTTTTTGCGCTGGCTGAAGTTCAACTTGATCGGGATCGTTGGGGTTGGAGTGCAACTCCTCTTCTTGCACCTGCTGGTGAGAGCCGATGTCGCCTATCTGGCAGCCACGGCGCTCGCAGTCGAAGCCGCCGTGTTGCATAACTTCGCATGGCACCAGAGATACACCTGGGCGGATCGCCCCACCGACAACCTGCCAGCTGTCATGGGACGCCTGGTCCGCTTTCACTTGTCGAATGGAACTGTTTCGATTGTCGGTAACGTCCTGCTGATGCGTTGGCTCGTGGGCGGCCTGCATGTGGAGGTTTTGCCGGCGAACTTCGGAGCCATACTTGTTTGTTCTTTAGTCAATTTCCTGCTTGGCGACAGGTTTGTGTTTCGGAATCAAGCGTGCCACGCGTAACGGCGACATCCAACCTGATCTCGACTACTTCTTCAGTCTTGCTTGCCAATCGAGGAGAACGACTGCGCGCGTTCCGTTGTCGCGTGCGCCTGTGGTACTGAGCAGGAAGTGTTTACCGTCCGGAGTCGCGTCCCACGGCGCTGCGAAGAATGAAGTCGCGCTCAAACCGGGGGCTTTGAACAGTTCGTGCGCGGGCCCGGCATCCACTGTACGAGCGGTTTCTGTCACCGGCATTTCCATGACGGCGCCGTCCGGGGCAAGATAGTAGATGTGCTTTGCGTCGTGACCCCAGCGCGAAAAGAGGGCCCCATCGGTTGTAAGTTGCTGTTTTCCCCCGTTCGCGAGCGAGGTGACGTAGAGTTCGTATCGTCCTGTCTCGGTGGTGTGATAGAGGACCCACTTCTCGTCTGGAGAAAAGCTCGCTTCATGCACTCCTGCAGGGCCCGGCACGAGCACTCGCGGCGTGCCGAGCGGTTTCAGCGGCAGGACCCACGTCGTGCTCACGACCGACCCCGTTGGCTGGTGAAACAGCAGGTAATCTCCGTGAGGGGAGAGATTGCTTACGTGGACTGAGTTGTGCGATTGCAACAGCACCTCAGGCTTCCCCGAACCGTCTGCCGCCTGACGAAGCAACTCGCCTTCGTTGCCTTTACCGCCGCTGTAGTAGATCATTCGACCGTCCGGGGACCACGCCATTCCTTCCGGAGTCGAATCGAAAGTGAGACGGACGCGCGTGCCTTTCTCGAGGTCAACGATCCAGATGTTGAAAGGCGGGCCTCCGGCGAGAATGGCCGCCCTGTGTCCGTCGGGAGAAATTCGAACGTCGAGAACGTGGTCTGCCTGCGCGAATGAGTGTTCCGTTTTCCCATCGCGACCAACCACGAGGAGTTGGCTGTTCTTGAACTCCGAGCCCGGTTGGTAAACGGCGACACCATTGCCGGTGGCGTCGAACGCGGCGTACCACGTTGATGTGCTGTAAGCGACACCGTCGATGAGACCGATGGTCTCGCCACTCAAAGTCCCGTTCGACGGATCGAATTTACGCGCCATTACTGATCCACTCTGAACCCATAGCAGATGGCCATAAGCGAAGGTGGCATTCGAGTCCGCCGGAACCAGAAAACGATTCGCTTTTCCATCCAGCGACGCGAAGTAGATTCCATGAACCGCGCTGGCATAAGGATCGGAGTGGTTGGTGCCGAGGTATACCAAATGCTTACCGTCGGGCAGAATGTGCGGCCAGCGATTCGTCGTATTGCCTTTAGCACGCGGCACGATCTCGGTCGCGGTGGAACCTGGGCTGGCAGAGACGCGAAAAATCCCGCTGGTGATATCTGGCGCGAACAGGATGGTATTGTCGGGCGCCCAGGTCCCGCCACGCGGTCGCGGAGCATCGCAGATATCCAGCACCGGTCCCCCGGAAACGGCAACTCGCCGCAACTTGCTGGCACTGAAAAAGCCTATGGATTTACCGTCTGGTGACCAGAATGGATATTCCGCACCTTCGGTCCCGGGAATTGGGACAGACCGAGATGAATTCAGCGGACGCACGTAGAGCTGCGTGACATCGTGCTCATCGACGGCAACGAAGGCAATGTTTTTCCCGTCACCGGAAAGCACTACTGGACCGGAGGCATCATCGGCAGTCAGGGTGAAGCGGTGATTTTCGGGAGGAAGAAGATAGGCCTCGATGGCAAATGGGGCCGAGGCCTGTTCTCGAAGAATGCCGAACAACAACCCAGCGCATAACAACACGAGTACACCGGTGGCGCCGGCCCACAGCCAATTTGTCTTTCGTGCGGGCTGTCCGACAGAGGTGCCTTCGGGCAACAGCCATTCGAGTTGTAGTTTCAGATCGCGAGCGCATTGAAAGCGTTGTTCGGGATCCTTCGTCAGACAACCGGCTACGACCCGGTCGAGCGAAGCCGGCAAAGCGCCACGGAGAGAACTGACGGCCGGCGGCTCATCTTCCAGAATCGAGGACATCACCTTCAGTTGCGTTTTGCCTTCGAAGGCGCGCCTGCCGGCCACCATCTCGTATAGAACGCAACCGAAGCTGAAGATGTCGCTGCGCGCATCCGCTTCCGCGCCTTGCAGGACTTCCGGTGCAAGGTATTGGAACGTTCCGACGATTGAGCCCTTCTGCGTAAGTGGCGACGACGCTGAAGTCAGCGAGGCCAGGTTCATGGTTGGGGTGGATGGAGTAATTGGCCCGATGGCGCCGCCAGTTGCTGCCGCCATCATCGGCTTCGCTAAACCGAAATCCATCAGTTTCGCGCCCGATTTCGTCAGCATGATGTTTCCCGGCTTTAGATCGCGATGGATGATTCCCTGCCGATGCGCCTTGTCCAAAGCATCCGTAATATCAGTGGCAATCTTCAGTGCTTCTTGTAGCGGCAATGAACCTTTGTTCAATCTCTCTGCCAGAGTCTGCCCTTCCAGGTACTCCATCACCAGGAAGTCGATGCCGTCCTGTGAGCCGACGTCATAGAGCGTGCAGATATGGGGATGCTGCAAAGATGAGATTGCCTTTGCCTCGCGTTCGAAGCGCTGTTTGAGTTCCGCACTGGACGAAAGATCGGAAGGGAGAACCTTGATCGCGACCGTTCGATCCAGTCGCGTGTCGCGTGCACGATAGACTTCGCCCATGCCGCCGGCGCCGGCGGCGGCAAGGATTTCATACGGTCCTAACTTGCGACCTGATTCGAGTGCCATCCAGAAGGTGACGCATTATAGCCCTGTGCGCACACATATAGCACCTGCAAATTTGAGGACTTCCTGCAGGTATTGGCTGCGCTTTTACTCCTCTACTCCGTGCAGCCTGCTCATTTCTTCGTAGAGAAACCTTCGCCGCGGTAGGGCTGGACCCAGTTGCCATTTATGACGAACTGGGGAATGGCGCATTTGCCGGTAAGGCGCACGACCTCTTCGGCAGCGCCGGGCACCGATTCAATGTCGATCTCTTTGTACGCGATCTTGTGCTTCTCGAGAAAGTGCTTCGTAAGCGTGAACAAGAAACAACGTTCGCCCGTCATTTCTGCAACCCCTAAGCAATACATATCGTCTTACGATATAATTAGTGTGGATGCCATATAAATGCAGACGACTGAACACCTCGATTACCACGCCCTGTCCGAGTTCCGGTACCAGATCCGGCGTTTTCTTCACTTCAGCGAAATGGCTGCCCGGGCCGCCGGGATCGAGCCCAAGCAGCACCAGCTTTTGCTGGCAATGAAGGGGCTCCCTGCAGACCTGCGTCCTACCGTGCGGAACCTTGCTGAGCGCATGCAGCTCAAGCATCACAGCGCAGTGGAACTCATCGATCGGCTCGAGCGCTCCGGGCTCGTCGCCCGGCATCGCGCCGAAAGAGACCGCCGCGAAGTCCTGGTTCAGCTTCTCCCGAAGGGTGAACGCCTCCTGCGAGCACTGTCACTGCATCACCAGAACGAGTTGAGGAACAGCGGCCCCAAACTGGCCCAAACGCTTCGGCGTCTGATCTCTCGTCCGGCGATGAAGGCACCCGTGCAATCAACGAATGCTCGAACCGCGTCAGCGACCAGAAAGTAAGAACCATGAATTGGCCTTTTACAGCTAAAGACCCTGATTCCGCAGCAGTCGCCCCGGGGTCCGAACCCGGATTCCGGCTGGCACTGATCTCGTTCCTTGCCGCAGGAATTGGCATTCTCGCAGGTGTCATCGCATATCTGCTGTACGACTTGATCGCTTTTATCTCCAATCTGGTTTTCTATCACCGCCTGAGCATTCAGTTTGTCGGGTTGCGCAACAACGTTTTGGGATATTGGGTCATTATCGTACCCGCAATTGGCGGCCTGATCGTCGGCCTCATGTCGAAATACGGGTCAAGAAAGATCCGGGGTCATGGCATTCCCGAAGCGATGGAAGCTGTGCTGATCAACCGCAGTCGAATTGAGCCGAAGGTCGCGATCCTGAAGCCAATCTCGGCGGCTATCGCCATCGGCACTGGTGGACCGTTCGGTGCTGAAGGACCAATCATTCAGACTGGCGGAGCCTTCGGTTCCATCATCGGCCAGATCTTCCACACCACGGCAGCAGAACGCAAGGTTCTGCTCGCCTGCGGAGCAGGTGCAGGGATGGCCGCGACCTTCAGCACCCCTATTGCCGGGGTCATTCTCGCGATCGAACTCCTGCTGTTCGAATTCAAGTCGCGCTCCTTCATCCCACTGGTAATATCGAGCACTCTCGCCACCAGCGTGCACCTGCTGCTGATGGGGCGCGGTCCAATGTTCGCCGTGGGACAAGTAGATTTTGGTATTCCAAAATCCATTCCCTTCTATCTCATTCTCGGCGTGCTTTGCGGTCTTGCCGCTGTGGGCTTCACAAAGCTGCTTTACTGGGTGGAGGATCAGTTCGACAAACTGCCTTTCGAAGACACCTGGTGGCCTGCACTTGGAGGCCTCGCTCTAGGAGTGATCGGCCTCTTCGTACCTCGCGTGCTTGGCGTTGGGTACGACACGATCTCCGATATCCTCGCCGCGCGTTTGGTCTGGCAGACCTTGATGCTCATCATGATCTTCAAGTCGATCGCGCTCGTGGTGTCGCTGGGATCCGGAACCTCAGGTGGACTGCTGGCGCCAATGTTCATGGCATCGGCCGCCATGGGTGGCCTGTACGCCATGGGAGTAAACCACCTGGTCCCCGGCCTTGCGCTCGCTCCCGGAGCGTTTGCGCTGGTCGCCATGGGCGCTGTTTTCGGCGCTGCTTCTCGGGCCACCTTCACCTTCATTATTTTTGCGTTTGAAATCACGCGCGACTACAACTCGGTTCTGCCGCTCATGCTGGTCGCAGTCATCGCCGATGGGATCGCCATCATGCTGCAGGGCGATGTCTCGATCATGACCGAGAAACTCACGCGCCGCGGACTTCGCATTCAGACCGATTTCGAGCCGGATGTGCTGCGCGGCGTTGCCGTCGCGGAAACCATGTCGCACGAGGTCATCACAATTCCAGCGACCATGACCATCGGCGAATTGGGGAGCCGTATCGCGTCGCATGACCCAGTGCTTACACGACGTCAGGCACTTCCGATCGTTGACGGGCACGACAACCTGGTCGGGATCATCACCCGCGGCGATTTGATCCGTGCTCTCGAAAACAACCCCGAGGGAACGCAAACGGTCCTTGAAGCTGGCTCCAGTCCGGCGGTCGCGGCCTACCCTGACGAGTCGCTTTACGATGCTGCCGCACGCATGCTGCAAAAGAAAGTTGGACGTTTGCCGGTGGTGGACCGACTCAATCCCACGCACCTGGTTGGCTATCTGGGACGCTCCGAGATACTGTCAGCACGTAGTCGCTTGCTTGAGGAAGAGCACGTGCGCGAAAAGGGTTGGTGGCCTAGAAAACCCTCTCGCGAACGGGTGGGATAGAAACGCAATAAACGAAAGCCCCATCGCGAAAAACGCGACAGGGCTCAACAACGCGACCCGCATTACTGATATCGCTCGCCCCAGGCGTCCGCACATCCCGCCTTGAGGAAAGTTCCCGAGGGATCGAAAAACTTCACCTTCGCGTCATTGACGATGAAGTGGTCGGGCTTGTCGATGACGATTGTCTGATCGATTCGTTGCGTCATTGTCAGTACCTCATTAGACGTTATGAACGCCATTGACGACGCCGAGTAGGTCCCGTCCGACTGAGCAGACCAGATTCCGTGTCCCGGGCCACGGAACAATGGATAGAACATCGCATTGGCCGTATCTTCAACGAGCGTTCCGCCTTGCGCGAATGTAAGCAGCGACTGGAATGGGCTGCCGATTTTTGTTGTGCTGTTGCATACGTGCAGTTGGACCGTCACTCGCCACGTCCCTGCCAAGCCATTACCGGCCGCAGATTCCTCCGACTGCGCGTGCGCGAGCGATGAGGTCGCGACCAGCGCCCCAGCCAATAGATAAACTGCCATCCGGCCAGCAGTTCGAAATACCTTGAACTCTGTTCTCATACCCTGCTCCTGTTCTCCTTGTGGCTCGCTACTGCGGCCCCACAAGACGCATACTCGCACCCCCTCTTCCGCGGAACCATGGATAGAGGCTGAAACTAATCTGAAGTTTTTGTGTAGGACGGAAACGTGAGAGAATTCCGGGCACGCCCGTATGACCGCCTCCAGCACTCCATCGACGGTCCGTTTCGGTGACTTTGAACTGGATTTCGGCGCCTATGCCCTGCGCTGTAAAGGGCAAACGATACGGCTCGAGCGCCGGCCGATGGACCTGTTATTGCTCTTAGTCGAGCGCCGGAATCAGCTCGTCTCCCGCGAAGAAATCGTCGCTCGGCTCTGGGGAAACAAAGTCTTCGTCGATGTTGAGATGGGCGTGAACACCGCCATCCGAAAAGTGCGCCAGGCACTCCAGGATTCTCCGACCTCTCCGCAATTCATTGAGACGGTCTCGGGCAAGGGGTACCGCTTCATCGCTCCCCTCGCCGCCGATGGCATAAAGAAACGGGAATCTCAGCCGTCGTCCCGTGTCATGCTGGCAGTGTTGCCTTTTCAAAACTTGTCAAAGGATCCCGCCCAGGAATATTTCAGCGACGGCATGACCGAAGAGACCATAGGCTATCTCGGCTGCGTGAGTCCGGAACGCATGGGAGTGATTGCCCGAACTACCAGCATGGCCTATAAGGGCACGTCGAAAACCATCCGCGAGATCGGTAATGAGCTTGGAGTCGATTATGTGCTGGAGAGCAGCGTGCGACTGGAGAAGAACCGAGCTCGGATTACATCACAGCTGATTCGCGTTGCAGACCAGACGCACATCTGGGCGGAAACCTACGATCGTGAGCTGACCGGCATCCTTTCGATCCAAAGCGAGCTAGGTACGGCCATCGCCCGTCACGTGCAGCTCCATCTCTCGCCCGGTCGCCTGAATGCGCTGGAGCACCGTCAAACCTCCAACGTCGAAGCGTACGATCTTTACCTTCGTGGACGATATTTCTGGAACCAGCTCTCACCAGCCACCACGCGAAAGGCCATGGAGTTTTATAGGCGCGCGACCGAACTGGACCCGAATTATGCCCTCGCGTGGTCGGGAATTGCCGACGCCTATTCGACCGGGCCCATCAGTGGAGATGCGTCCCCCCTGGAGATATGGGAACGAGTTCACGACGCTGTGGCTCATGCCGTTGCTTCCGGCCCGAACCTGCCCGAATGTCAGACTTCCCTTGGGTTCATGAAGTTCTGGATAGATTGGGATTGGAAGGCCGCGGAGGATGCGTTTCGAAGATCCATGGAGTTTGACCCGAGCTACCCGCTGGCCTATCGATTGCTGGGTATTGTTCTCGCCCACATGGGTGGACGATCCGATGAAGCTGGAGCGGCGATTCGTCGCGCGCGCGAGATCGATCCGCTAAATGCCGCGACGATTGCGCTCTCTTCGCAGGTGGCCTTCGCGGCACGCGACTACCTCTCTGCGGTGAACTTTGCCGAACAAGCCATCGCGACCGACCCCGAGTTCTGGATCGGATACATGCAACTGGGCCAGGCGCTAGAGCAGACAGGTCAACCCGAACGCGCGATCGAAGCTCTGAATTCTGCCGGGAGATTGAGCGGAGGGAACAGCAAGCCGGTGTCGCTGCGTGGCTACATTCTCGCCACGGTTGGAAAAGAGCATGAGGCCCGCGACGTCTTAGATGCCCTGCACGCGGTCGCCCGCGAGAAGTACGTCCCGCCGTATGCAATGGCGTTGGTCCATGCGGGCCTGCACGAGCGTGACGCGGCAGTGGACTGGCTCGAGCGGGCCTATGACACCCACGACGTACATTTGCTCTTTCCCGTCTTTGATCCCAAATGGGATTCGTATCGGAACGAACCCCGGTTCAAAGCCCTCATCGATCGATGTGGGTTTATGAAGAAATCATCGAACACTCAGGTATAACTTGCAGCATGACAGCCGATGAGATCAAACGAACTCTGCACTTGATTCCCCATCCCGAGGGCGGATCCTACATTCAAACCTACAAGTCAGCAGACTCCATACCCGCCGAAACGCTCGGTGGCTGCTACGGTGGTCCACGTTCGGCCTCAACTGCTATCTATTACCTGCTGGAGCCCGGCACATTCTCTGAGATCCATCGGCTGCGGTCTGACGAAATATTCCATTTCTACCTTGGTGACGCGGTCGAAATGCTGCAACTTTGGCCTGATGGCAGCTCGCGCGCGGTTCGGTTAGGAAACGATCTGACGGCCGGACAGCGCCCACAAGTCGTTGTTCCGAGGGATGTTTGGCAGGGCTCGCGGCTGGTTGAGGGCGGGCGCTTCGCGCTGCTCGGGTGCACCGTAGCTCCAGGCTTCGAGTTCGCCGATTATGAATCCGGCCAACGAGAGCCTTTGATCGCTAAGTACCCATCCCAGCAGGAACTTATAACAACGCTGACACGGCGGTAACTCAACTCATACGATTTCTATCCTTATTTCATGGCACAATATGGCGGGGGGGGTGACTTCTGCCCGGTCTAAACGTCTGACTCACTGATGCTCGAGCCAATCCAATTCGAGCGTGGCATATCGCCTCCAGCTGTCTTCCTGACGGTGTTTGTGCACGTGCTCGCGTTGCTGTTCCTCACGTTCCGACCGGAACCGCAATTGCTTGAGCCCTCGGCGGCTTTGCGAGGTAATGGCGGCACGACAAACACACACTTCGTCCTGATTGCGCCCGGATCGAGTGTGATCGATTCTCCAATCGCCAAAGTGAGTGAGTCCGAGCACGCCCTTCAAGCGCGAAAGCATAAAAAACCCGATCAAGCGAGCCTTGAGCCGAAACCCGCAATGGCTTCCAGCGATCTAAAACCCGGAATGCCTGGATTCATACTGGGCTCACTGGCGAACGGGCTGCCGAGCGATCATGACGTTCGGGTGGCGCTTCCAGTCATTGCCCCAGATCCGCCCATTCTTCGCAACAAGTTGCCGGACTGGCTCCGTGGCGACGTCATCATCGAAGTTACCATCGACGAACAGGGGAATGTGGTCAGGACGAAGGTACTGAAGACAGTGGGCTTCGGGATCGAGGAGATCGTGACGGCAACTCTTCGTCAATGGCGATTTACTCCCGCGAAGGTGGATGGCATTTCCGTCGCCTCGCGTCAGGATGTCTATTTCCACTTCCCGAGCTAGAATTCTTCACCTCGGTCTCGGTTCCCTTTCCCTCGCAACTGCCCCATTTGTGTCATGCGAACCGAGAGTTACCTTTTCATATTACTTGCGTACTTTGACCCTCTCCAACGCATCGGTTACTTTGGCAGCATGACCAGTCAAATGCCAGCCGCAACAGGGATGGCTGCGGCTCTGGAAAAGCTGGAAGACGTGGTTGCCGTCGAAAGTTGTACGGTTGAGCAGGTTTGCTACGAACTGTCCCGCATCTTCCGCGTCAGGACGCAGGAAGTCGCCCTCTTACAGGTGCAGCGCTCTATGCTGAAGTTCCTCCATCCAGCCGAACTTCGCTCCGCGGGCGCGATTCCTTTAAGTTCATCGGCGATCGCAGCACGCACCGCGAGCGGTCGCCGCGCGGATTACTACAACAACTTCGCCTCAGTACAGCACAGCAGCGTGTTCGAAACCGTGAAGATGCGAGCCTCGGACCTGCCCACTAGCGAAATGGATCCGCAGACCATCTACAAACTGATGTCCGCTCCCGTGATGGGCGCATGCAACAAGGTGGCAGGCGTGATTCAGATTTCGCGCAAGGGCTTTGAGTTGGTTACCTCAGGACCTGACTTCACTTCGGAAGATCTGGAACACCTGAAGGCAGCAGCCAAGATCATCGGGATATTTCTTGCACGGCTTTCCTGATCACTTTCTCCATCGCAATTTGACCGTTCGGACATATCCCTTTGCGCATTGCGTGATTCGGGACAATCGTGAAAAATGACCTCCGGGACCTATTCTGTGATGAGACGGCTTGATGGACTTGAGGAATTGCTGAACAGCGTCAACTGTTCCATGACGCAGGTTTGTTCTGAACTTGCCGGAATCTTCGACGTTGGCACCACGGAGATTGGCCTCCTTAGTCTGGACGGGCACGATCTTCGGTTCGTTTTTCCCCCAGAACTGCAGGTTGCAGGGAGTATTCCCCTGTCGAGTTCCGCGATTGCCGCCCAGACTGCCGTCAGCAAACTCCCTGAAGTGTTCAATCAGTTCGCCACGGTACCTCACCACAATGTGTTCGAAAGCGTGAAGCTCCATGGGTCCCGAGAGATCGAATCGCCTCTGCCGATCCAGAAGATGATGTCCGCACCGATCTTGAATGAATGGAATGAGACTTTGGGTGTCCTGCAAGTATCGCGTAAAGGCGCCACCCCTGCCGCTGCGGGTTGCGACTTCAACAGCGACGATCTTGAAACCCTGGAGCGTGCCGCCCGCCGCATTGCATTCTTGCTTCCCGAGATCCTCTCATCAAGGCAAAAGAACACCACCGTTAAGCTTCGTTTCTCCAATACGAATGTTCTGAAAAAGAAAGCTTAATTTCTCTTGCCAACATCGAATGTAGCGAAGGAGCACTGCATGCCCAGGTCCGTCTTTGACGAGAAGCGTCGAGAATTGGAACTTCACGAACTGCAAATGGGAGTGTCGCGCGGAAGGCTCGCCGTATCTCTCGACATCCTCACCGACGCTCTGACTCTCGTCGGCCAGCACGGCGTCTATTGCCAGAGCGCGCGCCAGCCTGGCAAACCTGCCATGGACATCCAGATCATCGTCAACGAGCTCTCGTCTGCAAAAGAACTCGTTTCGTCTGTCATGGAACAACTGCGGCGCGAACAACAGCCGTGATCGTTGAATGGCTGTTGGTTCCTTGTCTTCTGATCTTCCGATGTCCCGCTCTTCTGATTGTTACAATGTATTCCGCACTTTGAGTGTGTTCCGCAATTTGAAGTGACGGAGGATCTATGCGCAAATCAGCCGTGTTGTTCCTTGTAGTTCTCTTTTGTACTTCGCTGGTCGTTGCCCAGCAGAAAGCACCGCTTCTCAGCCCGAGAAAATCCGCCGAGCACACCTTCGCGACTGGCAAGAAGGTAACGATAGATTACGGTGCGCCTTCCATCCGCGGCCGCAAGGTTATGGGCGGCCTGGTTCCTTATGGGAAGATCTGGCGTACTGGCGCCAACGAGGCGACAGGATTCGTCACCGATACGGACCTGATGGTCGGCGGAACCAGGGTTCCCGCCGGCAAGTACACAATCTACACTCTGCCCGGCGAAAACAATTGGCAGCTCATCATCAATAAGCAAACAGGACAGTGGGGCACCGAATATAGCCAGGCGCAGGATCTCGCACGTATTCCGATGAAAGTCGAATCGCTTGACTCTCCGGTCGAGCAGATGACCTTCTCGTTTGAAAAGACTGGTCCTGATTCCGCAAACCTCGTTCTCGAGTGGGAGAAAACGGAACTAAGCGTCCCCTTGAAAGAAGCGAAATAGACATTGAAGGTGCCCCATCCCGGTTCGCCTTGCCAGGCTGGGGCCTTTCTCTTTACGCCGCTTGCGCGAACTTCAGTTTCCCCAGGATGCTCTCAACGACCTGCAATCTCCCACGGAGCATCTGCTTGTAGTCGCGATGATCCGTGCGAGCGATATCGCGAAGCAGCGTCTCCTGGTGTAATTGCATTACTTCGTTTACCAGGTCCAATTCCTGATCTGTGAGTTCGATCCTCATAAACGCCTCCAGGACGGAGCGTTTTCGGGCCAAGTTGGCCTGTGAAGGGTTCCGCTAAACGCGACTATAGCGCTGCAGCAAAGCAGTTGCAATGACAGGTGGGCAACCCGGGAGTGACGAATCTCAAAGCTTTCGATTTCCTCACTCTACGCTGCGTATCCGCTACTTCCCTCTTACTCTCGGCACGGGCGGAAAACCCTTATTGGCCGCATCGAACAGTGGGATTAGTTTTTCCCGCCGCGGGGTTCCATCACTGATGGCAAAGTATTTATCCGCGCCGCTGGGAGTCTTACCCCAGAGCGTTACTCCGGCGTACGCTCCGTCCTTGCGAAGCACGTAATACTGCATGTCCATGTATTCAAGTTTCTTCTTGTTGCTTTCGAAGTTGCGGACGATCCGTTTCAGTGCGTCTAAACCGGCTTCTTCCGGCGTCATGCCACGTCGCATGTTCTCCACGATCGTGTGCCCGCCGCAGACCTTGATATTTTCTTCGCCGTTGCCGGTCGCTCCGGCCGCGCCCACGTCCTGATCGCAATAGCAACCCGCCCCGATGATCGGTGAATCACCCACGCGGCCCGGGATTTTCCACGCCAGACCGCTCGTCGTAGTGGCGCTCGATATCTCTCCTTTCTCATTTAGCGCCGAACAATTGATGGTTCCCGTCGGAGGATTGAGCACTTTGTTGATGGCTATCTCCCGGTCTTCGGGTGCGATTCCCAACTGCTCGGCCAGCTTCTCCATCTGGGCCATTCGCCGATCCCAGTACTCCTGTGCCGACTGGTCTTCCTCCGGAAACCTGTAGTCCGGCGAGGCCAGCCCGGGTCCCCACCAGTCCTGAGTGGACATGGTTTCCTTCCACAGCAGCCAGATCTTACGGGTGTCATCGGTCAGGAGATTCTCCTTCGGAAACCCGTGCGCATACCCGAATCGCTCCGCGCCTTCCGCAACCAGCATGACGTGGCCCGTGTGCTCCATGACCGTCTTTGCGAGCAAAGAAGCGTTCTTGATGTTACGAACTGCCCCGACAGAGCCTGCAAGTCGCGTGGGACCATGCATGCAACACGAATCAAGTTCCACCACGCCTTCTTCGTTTGGCAACCCACCGAGTCCGACGCTCGTGTCTTTCGGATCGTCCTCGGGCCCACGAATCACTTCCATCACCGCGTCGAGCGTATCGCCGCCCCGCTGCAGCACAGCGAAACCGCGCTCGAGGTAATTAAACCCGTTCGCGGCGGAGATGATGATCGGCTTCTTGCGCACGCTGTTACTGGGATTTGGAGCGCGGGATTGTGCGGCGAGCGGGAGGTTGAGACCATCGATTCCGAGAGCGGCAGAAGTTGCAGCGGCAGTGGCAATGAAATCGCGCCGGGAGAATTTCAAGCGAGCCTCCAATGGGTTAACCGAGAGAGGCTCGAAGAATAACAAAGAGATCTGGCCCGTGAACAGCCAATGGTGGATCGTCAGAAACAAAGGGCGCGGCTGACAACCGCGCCCACGAACTACAATTCGCGATTTACGAAATTTATCCGGCCTGTTTCATCGCCGTGTTCTGATCCGCGCGGAAGCGGAGCAGCGCGGCGATGTGCCCAGCCTTTTCAAACTCCGCATGATTTGCGATGTACATCACTTCGACGCCGTTCCG
The DNA here is from genome assembly GCA_032252755.1 of Terriglobia bacterium. NCBI lineage: Bacteria > Pseudomonadati > Acidobacteriota > Terriglobia > Terriglobia bacterium. The sequence continues at coordinate 70,254 of JAVUPY010000042.1, read as the reverse complement.
GTAAGCTTGCCCGACAATTGCGCCGCCGATGTCGTCCATCTCGTGCACCGGTTGAGCGCACATCGCGCAAGTATCCGTAACACGCATGTCGATGTGTCCGCAGTTCCGGCATTCGTACCCAGGGGCCTTAAAATGACCGCCGAGTAACAGGACCTGTGCCTCGCCGCTCTCGAGCGACCGCAGCACATGACGTAACCCGACAGCGCCGCGCGAATTCCGGTGAGCCTGGCCGATCACTTGGCGTACCATTCGTTCCCGGCGTTCGCCAAGATGTTCGTTGAGGATGCGCTCGACATGTTCTTTCACTTGTTCCGCCGTGGCCGTCGCCGGGTCAATGCGGAACCGCCCGAGCAGATTGTTAAGGAGGTAGCTGTGCAGCACGCCCTCGATTTCGGCCGACTGCTCGTCTCGACAACCTACAACAAGCACTTTGAATACTCCACGCTCATAGAGGTCGAGCAGATTTTCCGCGACAAATTTATAGTGCTGTTTGGCGTCATTGGACACTCTGCGCTCGGCGTGGCCCGCGTCATAGCCTCCCCATCCATCGGAGCGCCCGCGGCGCGGTAACTCGTTGAAGAAGTCACCCACTTCCTCAATCTGTTCGTCCTGGTAACGAAAGAGCCTCGCTTTGGTTCGATCGATGAGACAGGCGCACACAGATGGCACACTCTCCAGTACCGTCGCGAGTGGCCTCAGGTGAAAGCGCCGATTCACGATCAGCCGCGTGCCGGGTAACCAGGCCGGAATGTCGAATTCCTGCCAAATGCCCTGGCTATGATCAGCGAAGATTGCTTTCCCTCGCCTTCCATTTCCGTGTAGCGACTCCGCTATCTCCAGAATGCGCTGCAGATCTCTGCGCGCGCATTCATTCTTGCCTCCTTCTTTTTCTGCTTCGCGCAACGCCTCCCGAACCAGGTCTTTGACCAGGATCGTCTCTTCCCGGTGCGACTGGTTCTTCGGTGCCGCCGGCTGGTAGTAAAACGTGATTGCACAATTGGATGGGGACTCGAATGCTGCCAACTCACGGATCTTATCTCTCGTGATCATTCTTTTAACTTCTCCTGGCTTGCATTATGAGGATCGATTGGAAAGAGCTATGCCCCGCCATGTTGCTGAACGACACGGCGGGTGTGTTTAGGTCAGGCAGACTTCGTCTGCTCGACCAGCTTGTCTTTGAGCTTGTTTGTGGAGGGGAAACTTTTCTTAAGGTGGTCTCGTGCCGAGGCGATGGATACCCGCACTTCCTCCGGCGTTCGATTGGCAATTACCGCAATTTCTTTCATAGTGAATCCCTCCATCGTGAACAGGATGAAGGCTTCCCGATCTTCGTGCGACACGGTCCGGAGTGCCAACTCTACCATCGCAACCATCTCATCACGGACGGCAATATCCTCCGGTGTCGCCAGCCGCAGGTCGGGGATCAGGTTTTCGTTCGTAAATGTCTCATCCGGCTGATGGAACTGCATTTGTGGCTCGTCATGGCCTTCGCCGGCCTTTCGCAACCGCGCGGGCCGCATCTGCGATTCGAGTGGTACCGCCGTCGTGTCCTGGCGTGTCTGGTTCGCCAGCCGATCCATCGAACTCAGCGCCAGCCTGTACAGCCATGGTTCCAGCGAAACCTTCTCTGGCCGGTGATTTCCGTCATCGAGTGCGTGTGAGATAGCTTCGTCCAGAACTTCCTCGGGTGAGATCTGCCCTTCGCGCAGCCGTCCCGTCGCCTCGCGATAGCGCAGTTCGCGTTCGACAAACCTCTGCAAACTCGGCAAGCTCAGGTTCACATAGGCGGCGACATCCTGGACCGAAACCTTCTCCGGCTTCACTGCGGCGATAGTGTCTTCAAACGGAACCTGCGGCACTGGGCCCGAACGCAATCCGCTCTTCGCCCTCGGCCACTTATACTCGCTCCGCAGCCGATCCTTGTGCTTCGTAAGCTGCTCCACGAGATTCTCGAATGCCAGCTTGATCGCGGGTACCGGATGATCCGCCACACCCTGAGCCGCCATTTGTCCTGACGGGAGTCGCAGGTTCAGCGCAACGACGGTTCCACCTTTTGCACCCTCATCAACGGTGCCGTTCAGCGACACCAATTCCGGGCGGAAAAACTGGAGGCGTTTACGCAGTTTTTGGATTTGCTGTTCAACCGCTTTTTCGAGGTCGGGAGTCTTGGAGAGTTTGTACGAAAAATGAAGGATCATGCGCGAGCCTCGGTCAGGGATCCAGATCCAACCCCCGGCTGCTCATTCCTATTTGTGTGAATTTTACACCTGTATCACAAGAAGCACGCGGAATTAAAACAGTTGCTTGCGTCACAGGAGGGCAATTCTCTAACCAAAGTCAGAGGACAGAAGACAAAAGGCAGAACGTAGAATCCTGTTCTGCCTTCACTTTTCGCTTGATTTTTTTCTACCCGGGCCCTCTCCTCTGCCTTTACACGGCCACCGTGAACGTCGTCTCATCTCGCGTTACTGGCCGATATAGGGTATCGCGTTCCACGGGAACCCTTCCGGCCTCGGTGATCAACCGGATCAGGTCCTTGCGACGGAGTCCCTGCGGAGTCGTCGCTCCCGCATCGTGGTAAATTTTCTCTTCCACCACGGTGCCATCCAGATCGTCTGCCCCAAAGCGCAGTGCAATCTGCGCGATCTTCGGCGTGAGCATCTGCCAGTACGCTTTGATGTGCGGGAAGTTGTCCAGCATCAATCGCGCAATCGCGATCTGCTTCAGGTCCAGCATCCCTGTGGTTTTCGGCAGATGCTGCAAGGGCGTATTGTCGGGGTGGAATGCCAGCCCAATGTACGTCTGAAACCCGTGTGTCTCGTCCTGCAGCGCCCGAAGTTTCAGCAGGTGGTCAATTCGGTCCTCATCGTTTTCAATGTGTCCGTACAGCATCGTCGCATTCGACTTGAGACCAACCTGGTGCGCGATCCGTGCTGTCTCGAGCCACTCGTTCCCGTCAATCTTGTGGTCGCAAATGATCGAGCGCACCCGGTCGGAAAAGATTTCCGCCCCACCGCCCGGCATTGAATCCACGCCGGCCTCCTTCAACTTCAGCAGCACATCCCGAATCGACATCTTGTAGAGCTTCGCAAAGAACGCGATCTCCACCATCGTGAACGCCTTGATGTGCACCTTCGGAAACCGCTCGTGCAGCCCCTTCACGAGATCGAGGAAGTACTGGAACGGCAGGTCGGGATGGAGTCCGCCGACGATATGAAATTCCGTTACCGCCTCGGTATAGCCGCTGGCCGCAGACTCGAACGCCTCTTCGAGCGCCATGGTGTACGCGCCCGCCACATCCTTCTTGCGCCCAAACGCACACAGGCGGCAGGCAGCAATGCAGACGTTGGTGTGATTGATGTGCCGGTTGACATTGAAGTACGCAACATTGCCCCACATGCGCTCGCGCACAGAATTCGCCAGCCATCCAACGGCCAGAATGTCGCCTGTCCTGTACAGGGTCAGCCCATCCTCTTCGCTGAGCCGCTCTTCGGCCTTCACCTTCTCTGCAATAGGCAGCAACCGCGGATCGTCGGTCTGAAACGGGTGCCGCTCCGCCGTGACTGGATACTGAACTTCAGACATACAAAGATGATACAGCATTGATATTATGGGTGCCCCCAACCTAGCCCGCGGTTGGTCAGGGTGGCCAGCGACCAATCAAGCATTTTTCTTAACCCGCAGGTCGTGCCCAGTCATTTCCTTTGGCTGCTCCACTCCGAGAATTCCCAAGACGGTCGGCGAGATATCCTGCAGCGCGCCGTCTGGCCGCAAGATGTATCGACCCGCATCCTCGCCGACCAAAATGAACGGAACCGGATTGGTCGTGTGCGCCGTCTGCGGACCGCCCGTCGCGGGATCAATCATCTGCTCGGCGTTCCCATGATCGGCGGTGATCATCATTGCCCCACCCCGCTGACGAATCGCCGTGTAGATACGCCCGAGACAACTGTCGACGGTTTCAATCGCGTGAACTGTCGGCTCGATCTTGCCGCTGTGCCCAACCATGTCGGCATTCGCGAAGTTCACCACCATCACGTCGAAGGTCCCGTCTTCAACCGCCGTGACCACAGCATCGGCAATTCCGCTCGCCGACATCTCCGGTTTCAGATCGTATGTTGCCACCTTCGGCGATTGCACCAGAATCCGATCCTCACCCGGGAACGGCTTCTCAATACCGCCGTTGAAGAAATACGTGACGTGGGCGTACTTCTCCGTCTCCGCGACGCGCAGGTTGCGCATGTTCAGAGACGACATTACGTTCGCCAAAATATTCCCCAGCGACTCCGGCGGAACCATCATCGGCAGCGTGAACTTCGGGTCGTATTGCGTGAAGCAGACGTACTTCAGATTTTTCGGAACCTCGCCGCGCGGGATCGCCTGGTCGAGCGCCTCCCAATCCGGCAGATCGCGTCCGGCCTCTTTCGACAATCCGCTCTCGCGCGCCAGGCAACGTGTAATCTGTCGTGCGCGGTCGGCACGAAAATTGAAGTTGATTACCACATCGTCTTCCTGGATGATCGCAATCGGCTGGTTTTTGCCGTCTACGCACACAAACGGAATGACGAACTCGTCGGTCACGCCCCTGTTGTACGACTCTTTCATTCCCTGCACCGGGTCGGCGTACGCGCCACCTTCGGCTTTACCGTGCACCAAAGCGTCGAATGCCTTACGTTCTCGATCCCACTTCTTGTCGCGATCCATCGCGTAATACCGTCCACTCACCGTCGCAATCTTGCCGACGCCGTACTCGCGCATCTTCTGCTGCAATTGCTCGAGGTAGAGCGCGCCGTTCGTCGGCAGCGTGTCGCGACCGTCCATGAAAGCATGCACAATTACACGCTCGCAGCCGTTCTGTTTCGCCATCTTCAAAAGCGCATAGAGATGGTTCTGGTGCGAGTGGACTCCACCATCGGAAAGCAGCCCGCACATATGCAAGCGTCGGCCGTTAACCTTCGCCGCGTTCATAGCATCGAGCAGCACCGGATGCTTGAAGAACTCGCCATTCTCGATCATCAGGTCGATTTTGGTGATGTCCATGTAAACGATGCGTCCGGCGCCGATGTTCAGATGCCCCACCTCGCTGTTGCCCATCTGTCCGGTCGGCAGCCCGACAAAGCGTCCCGAAGTATGAATCAGCGTGTTGGGATATTCGGCGAGCAGCTTGTCGTATGTCGGCTTACGTGCCAGTGAAATAGCGTTGGACTTCGACGGCGGGGCATATCCCCAGCCATCCAGAATAATGAGTACGAGAGGCTTTGGTTTTGGCATTCCTTGACCTTTAGGATCGATTCACCACAGAGCTGACAACACGGAGGTGCGAATTTCGATTGTAATCAGAGCAAGGCATGCACGTCATCCGGCCGCACAAAAACGAGAAAGCGGGTCGATGACCCGGCTGATGAGATCGGGATGTCATTGGGGATTATTGCGCGGGTGTCCCCTTCGGTGGCCACTGTCCGTACTCGCCGGCGTTGAGCTTAGCCTCGATTTTCTGTCCAACGCGTGCGCCGATCTCGGCTCCAAGGGCACCTGCGGCTTTGCTCGTTTCTTCCGTCATCGTCGGCAATGAAGACACCAACTTCTGTCCCAGCGGGCTCTTATAGAAAGCGATCAGTTGGTCGATTTCGCCCTCCGTATAGTATTTGTCGTAAGCCGGGACCATGAGTTCCACCAGGTCGTCCACCTTGATCTCGTTCAGGAATTCGGTCTCGAAGTCGTCCTGGGCTTTGGGCGGAAGAGGCAGAGTTTTCTTCGCCAAGTGAATCTGCTGCCGAATCGCGTCGACCATTACAGTGGGCGTTCCTGTCATCTTTACCAGTGTCACGATCTTCTGGTGCTTTGCATTCGTAGACGCTGACGAACTCTGCGCGAATACAGGGGTACACATCAGCACAACGGTGAGAAGTACAACAATACGAAGTTTCATTATTACTCTCGCTTTCCGAATTCAATGCAGAAGGATATCGGAGAGGGAGTAAGCAAAGAATGTTCCTTGCGGCGTAGGACGTAAGTAACCAAAGACAGATGGAGGCACAGATATCCTCTGCGCCTCATCCAGATTTCAATTATCCGAGCAAATCGCCGTGGTAATTCAGTGCCGCAATCCCCAGGAAACTGGCCGCCAGCCCAAGTTCCTCTTCGATGCGCAGCAGTTGGTTGTACTTGGCGATTCGATCCGTGCGTGATGCCGAGCCGGTCTTGATCTGACCCGCACCGGTACCCACGGCCAGATCGGCGATAAACGTGTCCTCGCTCTCGCCCGAACGGTGCGAGATTACCGCGGTGTAACCATTACGTCGCGCCAGTTCAATCGCCTCCAGCGTCTCACTGACCGTGCCAATCTGGTTCAGCTTGATCAAAATCGAATTTGCAGTCCCAGTCTCAATGCCCTTTGCGAGCAGTTCAGGGTTGGTCACGAACAAATCATCGCCCACAAGCTGGATCTTGTCGCCGAGTTCGTCCGTCAACATCTTCCAACCTTCCCAGTCCTCTTCGCCAAGCCCGTCTTCAAGCGAAACAATCGGATACTGCCGAACCCAATCCGCCCAGTACTTCACCATCTCTTCCGACGACTTTGCCTGTTTGTCCGATTTCCAGAACAGGTACTTGCCGTTGCCATTCTTGTAAAGCTCACTGGTCGCGGGATCCAGCGCAATCGCGACCTCCTCGCCCGGCTTGTACCCGGCCTGCTGAATCGCCTCGAGAATCACCTCAATTGCTTCGACGTTCGACTTCAGCGAAGGCGCAAACCCTCCCTCATCGCCCACTGACGTGTTGTATCCGCGCTTCTTCAGCACGCCCTTGAGCACGTGGAACGTCTCGGCGCCCATGCGCAGCGCTTCGGCGAAATTTTCCGCGCCTACCGGCATCACCATGAATTCCTGGAAATCGACGTTATTATCCGCGTGCGCCCCACCGTTAATGATGTTCATCATCGGCACCGGCAGGATGTTGGCATTGATACCACCGAGATACCGGTAAAGCGGAATTTCAAGGTGATTCGCGACGGCACGCGCCGCGGCCATTGAGACTGACAGGATCGCGTTCGCTCCAAGCCGCCCTTTATTCTCGGTACCGTCAACGTCGAGCATCTTGGTATCGATATCGAGTTGCAGGCTGGCGTCCATGCCTTCCACCGCCGGGGCGATCTCCGTCAGCACGTTGTTGACGGCCGTCTGCACACCCTTCCCCTGGTAGCGGTCCTTGTCGCCATCACGAAGCTCCACCGCCTCGTGCTCGCCCGTCGATGCGCCGCTCGGCACAATCGCGCGCCCCTTGGCACCGCTAGCCAGGATAACTTCAGCTTCTACCGTAGGATTGCCACGCGAATCCAGAACTTCGCGCGCATGTATCTTCTTAATTTCAGTACTCATGGGATGACCTTTCAAATGATTGCGAGAGGAACAGAACAACCGACAATTATAACAACCGAACCTCTCCAGTTATTCCCGTCCGTTCCGCACCCGCACTACCCTTTTGCTGATGCCGCACAACAGTGACACCCTGAAGATCGGAGACGCTGCCCCCAGTTTCTCTCTGTGGGCAGCAAACGAGTTCAATTCCATCGGCACTCCCATCGAGATGAAGCTGCAGGATCTCATCGCGCGTGGCCCGGTTATCCTGGAATTCCTCCGCGGCACCTGGTGACCCAACTGCGTCAAGCGCATGGCCCAGTTAGGGCCATATGAAAAACAGATCGAAGAGATCGGAGCAGACCTCGTCTTCATCGCGGCGGAGAAACGCGGCCACATGTTCAAGCCGGAAGAATTCCTCCGCAAGCATCCCGTGCCCTTCCCCTTCCTGCTCGATGAAGAACGCACGGTAACCAAGTTGTACGGCGTGTATCACCGCCTTGGCACAGACGCAATCAACATCGCGCGTCCCGCAACATTCGTCGTCAGTCGCGACGGAGTAATTCGCTACATTTATGTCGGAACGTCGCAAACCGATCGCTCGCCCGTGGAAGAGGTGCTGGAGGCAATAAAGAACGCGAGGGAGTAAGGGAGCGTCAGCAGGCCGTTGTCGGCCGGTGAGTAAAGGGTCTTCGAGATCCAAGAAAGGCGTGGCTGAAAAGCCACGCCTTTTTCCTTCAGTTCACTCGGTTTTTCGGTTCTTTGCTTACGCCGCCGCTTTCTGATAGTTCGGCACGAACTCTTCAGCTACAAAAGTATCGTACGATGTTGGCGTCGTATTCTCCGCGGATCGTGGTTCCAGCGCCCGCATATAACCCGAGTTCAATGCCGCCGACATCTCCAGCAAAAGGTTCACGATGCTCGCCGACATCCCCATCGACATCATTCCGCCGCGCACCTGGTCTTCCGGCAATTGCCCGTATCTGAGTTCAGGATTCCCTATCGCCTTTCCGATGATCGACGCCACCTCGTTCATAGTCAGGTCGCGCGGCCCAAGCAGTTCCCGGGTCTGCTTTCCCTGGAAGTTCAGTTCCAGCAGTGCCTTCGCCGCGTACTCGCCAATATCCCGCGTCGCGATCATTGGAAGCGACAGATCCCCACGCAGCGGGCCCGCCGTCATCCCGAACATCCGTATCAGCGCCGCTTGTGGCAGCGTGTTCCCCATAAAATAGCCCGCACGCAGATACAATGCATTCAATCCTGGGATGCGATTCAACCGCTGCTCGAGATTGTGCAGTGCTACAACCGGCCCCACCTTGTCCGATTTATCCGCGCCAACGCTGCTGAGAACGACTACGTACTTCAGATTTGATGTCTCGACAGCGTTTCCAAGCGACGCGACTAGTTCCTCCTGGTAAGCGCGGTAGTCCTGGTTTCGAATGTCCGGCGGAATCATCAGGTATGCCGCCTTGGCGCCCGTGAAAGCTCTCGCGATCGCGTCCGAATCACCCAATTGTGCAACGAATGCATCGGCTCCCTTGGCAGTCTCTTGTTTGAGGTGATCCGCGTTGCGCGCAATCGCTCGCACCTTCTCTCCGCGAGCTAACAAACCATTCACAATGACTCTGCCGGTATTTCCAGTAGCACCAGTGACTACGTACATGAAAATGCCTCCTGCTGTGCTTAGATAAAACGCACCCAATATAAGCTACATGAATTTTGCGAGAACAAGTCCACTTACAAACCTTCGCTATAATCGCTAACCTCGAGGGGGTGGCGTGAGGTTTCTTCACTGGGCGTTCGATTCGAAGTCCGGCCTCACGGACCGCCTGATTCCGCGCTGGATTTTTCTCCGGGCACTCGGCCTCATCTACTTCTCCGCGTTTTATCCACTCCTTTTCCAAATCCGAGGCCTCATCGGTCCCAACGGAATCCTTCCTGCGCAGGTTTATCTCGAAGCCGTCGCGCAATCGAACTTCTCCGGCGTGCGCTACTGGTTCGCGCCCACCTTGCTGTGGATTTCAAGCGGTCCACACATGCTGCTGGCGATTTGCTGGATCGGCCTCATCGCCTCGCTCGCCCTGGCGTTCAATTTCTGGCCTCGCGGGATGCTGGTCGTCTGCTTCATCTGTTACTTATCATTCATCGCTGCCGCACAGGACTTCTCCAGCTATCAATCCGACGGCATGCTGCTTGAAGCCGGATTCATTTCGTTCTTCTTTGCACCGCCGGGATTCCGTCCCCGCTGGGGCCAGCACTCCCCTCCGTCGCGCGCCAGCCTCTTCCTTCTTCAGTGGGAATGGTTCCGCATCTACTTCGAGTCCGGCCTCGTGAAACTCGCCAGCGGTGATCCGCAATGGCGTCACCTCACCGCCATGGACGAGTACTACCAGAACGGCCCTCTGCCGACCTGGATCGGCTGGTATGCGCAGCACTTGCCGCACTGGTTTCACTGGTCCACCGCGCTTGGCACCCTGGTCCTTGAACTCGGCGTCGTGTGGATGCTCTTCCTCCCGCGGCGGTTCCGCATCATCTGCTTCTACATCGTCACGCTATGGCAGTTGCCCATAATCCTGACCGCGAACTACACGTTCCTCAACTATCTCGTGCTCGTCCTGGGATTCCTCCTGCTTGACGATCGCCTGCTCGCACCGCAATTGAGCCGTAGATTCTCGATCGGTACCGCTTCCGCCGCATCTTCAAAAGCCGCAGTTGAAGAAATACCCATCGAAGATGATCTGCCGTCACGTTTGCGTCGACACGTCGCGGCACTGAAACTTGCCTTATCCTCCGTCATCCTCATCTGCATCTTCTATGTCACTACCGTCCAACTCATTTGGATCGTCTGGCCCACGGCGCCGTTTCCAAAATCGCCCGTTGCGGCTCAGGAACCCTTTCGCATCGCCAACCAATACGGCCTATTCGCGACCATGACGCGCGGCCGCTACGAAATCGAATTCCAGGGATCGAACGACGGCCAGAACTGGACGCCCTATCCCTTCAAATACAAGCCGCAGAAACTCAACGAAGCTCCCAAGCTCTACGCGCCTTACCAGCCGCGATTCGATTGGAACCTGTGGTTCGCTTCGCTCGGCACGTATCGCGATAATATGTTCGTCGTGAGCGCGGAAGAGCGTCTACTCAACAATGACCCGCAGGTGCTCTCGTTGTTCGCCGGAAATCCGTTCGCGGCGTCTCCGCCGAAGCAGATTCGCGCTGTACTTTGGCAGTATTGGTTCACCTCGATGGCGGACAAGCGCGCGACGGGCAACTGGTGGCGTCGCGAATATCTCGGAACTTATGCACCGACGCTGACACTCGACGAATCGGGCAAACTTGTCGTCCTCGCGTGGCCGACGATCACGGTACCAAAACAATGAAGAAAACCTGTGTAATCGGATCCGGTCCCAACGGACTTGCCGCCGCCATCGTCCTGGCGCGCAACGGCTGCTCGGTCGATGTTTACGAGGCCGAGTCCCAACCCGGCGGCGCCTGCCGCAGCATGGAACTCACGCTGCCCGGCTTCATCCACGATTTCGGATCCGCCGTTCACCCCATGGCTGCAGGCTCGCCATTCTTCTCGCGGCTTCCGCTCGCGAAGTACGGCCTCGAATGGATTCACTCCCCTTCCCCGCTCGCACATCCGCTCGACGACGGCACCGCGATTCTCCTCGAAGGTGACATCGACGCGACCGCCTCGGGACTCGGCGAAGACGGCCGCGCCTGGCGCAAGCTCTTCGAGCCTATCGCGAAGCACTGGGCGCAACTCGCGCCCGAGCTACTCGGACCGGTTCCGCTCTTGCCGAGTCATCCATTGCTGATGGCGCGCCTCGGCCTGCGTGGCTTCCCGTCCGCGCGCAAGATCGCGAATCGCCTGTTCCGAACCGAGCGCGCCAAGGCGCTCTTCGCCGGACTCGCCGCTCACTCCGTCCTCAGTCTCGACGAACCGCTCAGTTCGGCCTTCGGGATCATCCTTGGAGCCATCGCACACGCTATCGGCTGGCCAATTCCGCGCGGCGGCGCGCAATCCATCACCGACGCTCTTTGCGCGCATCTCGCTGATCTCGGCGGAAGCCTCAAGACGAATTCCCGTGTCGATCGCCTGTCGGATCTTCCGCAATACGACTTGAACCTCTGCGACATCACACCGCGTCAGCTCATCCAGATCGCAGGCACTCGCCTGACCGACGACTTCAGGCAGCGCCTGGAGCGATGGCATTACGGACCGGGCGTCTTCAAGGTGGACTATGCGCTGAGCCAGCCGATTCCGTGGACTGCGAAGGAGTGTTCGCGCGCCGCAACGATTCACCTCGGCGGAACGTTTGAGGAGATTGCGTCGTCGGAACATGCGATGCGCCACGGCTGGCACGCCGACAAGCCGTTCATGATCCTCGCGCAACCAACGCTCTTCGATCCATCGCGTGCGCCCGAGGGCAAGCAAATCGCGTGGACTTACTGTCACGTTCCCAACGGCTCGACGTTTGACATGCTGTCGCGAATGGAAGCGCAGATCGAGCGCTTCGCTCCCGGGTTCCGCGACTGCGTCCTCGCGCGCCGCGTCTTCGCTCCAGCAGATCTCGAAAAAATGGACGCCAATCTTGTGGGCGGCGATATTGGGGGTGGCGCGATTAATGTCCCCCAATTCATCTTCCGCCCAACCGGAAAAACTTATTCCACGTCTGATCCGAGCATCTTTTTATGCTCTTCTTCTACGCCGCCGGGGGGCGGTGTCCATGGCATGTGCGGGTACCATGCGGCAAGGGTTGCGCTGTCGCGGGTCCAGAGGAGATGAACCAGGCTCACAGGCTAATGCTTTGAAAGATATGGATTTACCCCACCCCCATTTTGGCGAGCTATTGTTTTCATGCACTTACGGAAATTTCGACGGTAAATCTATGATTCTGCATGGCTTAAATCTGAAAATAGAGGGTTGACAGCGGACCGTTCCGAGATCGAGGTGAAAGGCCGGAGTTCGGTAGTGGGTCAGTTTGAATTTTTCTTGTAAGGGCCGCGCTTCTTGGCTTGTGGCTCTGGAATCAGAGCCGGCGTTTCACCCGGCTAACGAATGGGTTTAGCAAGAAGGTTGAGAATCACGGTCTGTCAAGGGAAATCTGCTTAAACTGCCCGTAGTTTGAACCGTTTAGGGAGGTACACGTCTCTTACTTTATCTTCCGCTTCATGGACAATTGAGCTTAGTTCGGCAATGTTGTAGCCGAGGTCCTTGCTATAGGTCGCTATCATTTCGTCCAACAGGGATGGTTCTTCGGGTGGCAGCGATATTGGTTCATTGGTGCGGTATCCAGACTTTCCCATCTGAGTCCAAAGAAATTGCCGCTTCCGGGGGGTTATGAGGTCCAAATCGCCAGCCCGTTTAAGCAAGGCATTCATTGAGACTTTCCAGTAGGGTTTTAATGTCGCCAGTTTAGCCAGCGAAACCTCCGTCAAGTCTGGCCTAATCTCGTCCGCTGGCATTAAGAATTCAGCCGCAAACTGATCGGCCTCTTTTTCCATGTTCGAATTAGGAATGTAATGCATCGTTAGGTGACCGAGTTCATGTGCAATGGTCCAACGTAGTCGATCCGCAGGGATTGCATCGTTAACCAGAAACAGCGGAGTGCCACCGGGTAAGAATTGGCTGATCGCGTCCACATCCTTGGTGTGGAAGTTACAACGGAGAATCAGTCCACCCGCGTCTTCTATTGCACGGGTAAGATTTTGAATCGGACCCGGAGGCAGCATCCATATTGCACGAACATTTCTGGCTATGTTTTCTGGCGGCCCATGTTCATCAATATCGAAACGTGGGAATTCATTCTCTGGCGTCAGTTCTACGCCTGCGAGCAGTCCGGTCAACTGGATACGGCGTACATTGATAATTCCGAGCAACTGACGTAACCGCATTTCTGGAGTGCGTTTGCGCGCTCGCAGGTATGTGCATCCGCTTCCAAACCTCTTTATGCGCTCTGGTAGGAAAAAGAATTCCTTTCGAAATCCCAAGAACGCTGCGAACCGACGGATCTGTTCATCGGTCGGTTCGCGCAATCCGTTCTCAATTTTTGAGAGTGTCGCTTGATTGATGCCAATTTCTCCAGCCAGTTCCGATTGGCTGTAGCCACGCGATTCGCGAGCTAAAATCAACATCTCTCGATTGAATGAGCCCATGTAATCCCTCTATTCGCCTGCGAACGTTCCCTTGCTCTTCGCTTTTACTTCTGTTTCTCGCCGTTCTCCACGTGGACGAACGCGCCGTTTCTCGGTTTGTGCTTCTGTCACGGTTTTCACCGGAGCAGGGATTTGGACTACCGGAACCGTCGCCGATGCTAACTCCGCATCAATGTCGATTGCGTAGAGAATCTTCTTACGAATCTGAAGCGTTACGAGGTGATGCGCTACTTTTTGTTCAAGCGGGTCCAGCAAATAACCGAGCGTCAGGTATGTGCCAGGTAAAACACCGGGAATGTTTCCTTGAATCTCTAGCTTCAACTGTGTATTGGTCGGATAGTTCCGATACCGTCTGTTCCTATCGAGCTTCTTGAACCTGCTCTTGATGTGATCGCCAATGTAGAGCCAGAAAGTTCCATTGCCGGGAACCGTCTTCGCGTCTTCATGCTTGGCGAACGCCGCCAGAGCATTATGTGTAATCATTGAGTGGAGAAACGCAGCACGGGCACGCTTGTCAAATCTGTGTCGCTTGTCCAGTGCGAGCCACTCATCCCACGCATCGTCGATGCACTTCTTTATCGTGGGGAAATATGGTTTCAGTAAAGCCTTGGCTTCCGCCTCGGTGAGGATTGAATTTGCAAGGTGAGGATGGTTGATCATGGTGAAATCCATCTTAACACCTTATTGCAAGAAGTGGTGCGAAATATGACAGATTTTATTCTTGTGATAGGTATATGATTGAAACTAAATTACTTACTTGCGCTTCCATCTTGCCAGAGCCGCCTGCCTCGCAATTCTGGAGCGCTCCTTCTTGCTGAGATTTTCTGCTCGCGCTCGACCGCCTTTTGCGCCGCCGAGCTTACCGAGTGCCACAGCAGCAGGATTCTTACCCTCGTCTGGATTAGGCAACGGTTCGCCAGTCAGCGTTTCTCCGATTGCCTTTTCCACGACACTGCGGGCAATCGTCGCGAAGTCGTGATCTTTGCTTGAGCGTTTAGGCATGTAGAGATGATGCCATGATTTGAGAACGGGCGCGAGCCCCTTCAGATTTCAAACTGACCCACTACCCGGAGTTCACTGTGGGGGACGTCACGCGGAATGACGATTTACGATTTTGGGATTGAGGACTGAACAACTCGGTTGTTTATTTCCGAATTTGAACCAGCAGCTTCAACAAAGGAGAATCAGAAGATGCCGCAACGCGTGACTGGATCGTTCGACGTAAAAGTGATTCCGCAGAAGCCCGACAACGAAGTTGCCGAAGCCGCCGGGCTCACGCGCATGTCCCTGGACAAGCAGTTCCACGGCGATCTCGAGGCCACCAGCAAGGGCGAAATGCTGGCCTCGCGTCCGGACGCCAAGGGCTCCGGCGGATACGTTGCGCTGGAACGCGTCACCGGCACGCTCAACGGCCGTCGCGGCAGTTTCGTGCTGCAACACTCCGCCACGATGACGCGCGGCGTCCCCACCATGTCCATCACGGTCGTCCCCGACTCCGGCACCGACGAGCTCACCGGACTCACCGGGAAGCTCAACATCATTATTGGGCCGGACGGGAAGCACTCGTATGAGTTTGAGTATGCGATCGAGTAGCGGGCAGGATTGAGGCGGGTGGCCGAACCTTGCTGGAGCACAGGCGTCGGGTGCCCGGTCCTTTCCGGTCTTCGGAAAGGGCCGGTTGACCACGTCGCCTACGCCTCGGCCGAACGTATAATCCGCCATCCTTCGTTCACCGCGACTACTCCCTGTTCCTGGAACGCATACCAGCGATAACTGCTCCACCGCCAGTCTTCCGGTGCGGCCACTAATCCGCGGGTCACGGGATTACGATGGATGTACTTAAGTTTCTCCACGTGCTTGGGCGAGCTCCACACATTGAAATCGTAAAAGCGCAATTGCCAGACCGCGGCCCGTCATGCGGTATCGCCCGCGAACTGCGCTGTTTCAGCACCTGGATCGCCAGCGACGGCGTGCCCAGTTCGGGTTCATTGATCAAAAGATGAACGTGCTCCGGCATAACCACATAACCGACGACGACAAAGCGATATCGGCAGCGAACCTCTTCAAGGATTTTGAGAAACTGGTCACGAACCGAAGCCTGAGCCAGCAGCGGCTGGCGACGATAACAACTGAAGGTGATGAAGTGGAGGTGTCCGTACCCGTAGTAACGCTTAAGATGGCGATTCATCGCGAGAATAATACGAACTGCGATCTGTGACCTGGAAGAGGAAAGGTTCGTGGTCCACCGGCCCTTTCCAAAAACGGGAAAGGACCGGGCACCCATTGTGTAGACTCACCGTATTCCGGCCCTTTCCAAAAGAAGGAAAGGACCGACCACCCGCTCCCCCTACAATATTCCCCACCCTCGTCCGTCATACTCATAGATGGACGATGCGCTGACACAATCGTCGCTGATGCCGGATCAAGACGAGCGAATCTCGAAGGCGGTAGAGCAGGAGAGCGCGCGGTTGCGCAACTTCATCCGGAGGTACGTCTCCGACCCGGCCGACGCCGAGGATGTCCTGCAGGACGTCTTCTACGAGCTGGTTGAGGCCTACCGCATGATGAAGCCGGTCGAGCAGGTTGCGGCCTGGCTCTTCCGCGTGGCGCGCAACCGCACCATCGACCTGTTTCGCAAAAGGAAACGCGAGCAGGCCGGGACGCCGGTGGTCGAGAACGAAGAGGGCGAACTGCTGCGGCTCGAGGACTTACTTCCCTCTCCCGAGGCAGGTCCCGAGGCGGCCTACGCCCGCGGCGTCCTGCTCGAAGAATTGGACGCGGCGCTCGACGAGTTGCCGGCGGAGCAGCGCGACGTATTCATCGCGCACGAAATGATGGGCCAGAGCTTCAAGGAGATTGCCGCCGAAACCGGCGTGCCGTTGAACACTCTGCTTTCGCGAAAGCGTTATGCCGTGCTGCATCTGCGCGAGCGTCTGCGCGCCATCTACAAGGAATTTGGATTGCAATGAAGGAACGATGAAATGAGAAACAACAAATTTTTGCGAGTATTGAAGATCGTGCTGTTCGTCGCGGTTGCGCTCGCGCTGCTGACCTACATCGTCATGCGACTGTGGAACTGGCTCACGCCGCCCCTGTTCGGATGGCACACCATCACCTTCTGGCAGGCGCTGGGCGTCCTTGTCTTGAGCAAGATATTGTTCTGCAGTTTCCGCCCGGGGTCTCACTCGCACTCCGACTGGAGTTGGAAGCGCCGCATGTTCGAGCGCTGGGAATCGATGACGCCGGAGGAGCGCGAGAGATTCAAGGCGGCGATGCGAGGACGTTGCGGGTTCGGTGGTCCGGAGCCTGAGGAAAAGAAATCTTGAGTGGCTATTGCGCTTTCGCCTAATCTTCGCCTATGATGTTTATCCTGTAATCGCCCACGAACTGAACCCAGAACCCACATCTGCCAACTACGGCAGATGTGAGGCACCATGCGAATCCAAAGGAGACCATCGTGCTCAAAATATCCGTCAACCATGTGGGTAACGCGGCAATCCTGAAATGTGAGGGCAGAATCGTTCGCGGTGAAGAAACGCGTCTCCTCTGCGCAGCCCTCGGCGGCAGCGAGGCCATTGTCGACCTCAGCGATGTTACGGCGATCGATGCGGCCGGGATCGGCATGCTGGTCTCGCTGCAGGCGTCTGGTGTTTACCTGACTCTTCTGAACCCGAACGACGCTGTCCGCGGAGTCTTATGCGTTACCGGACTAGCTACGGTCTTCGATATCCGTGAAGGTACCGTCGCGGAGATTCTTGAGTTGATTGCGATGAAGACTAAACCGGTCGGCGAACCCATGGTTCGGACCGCAGCGCTGGCGGGATGAAGGCGACGTTGCTGAAGCGACTTGCTGATTAGAAATTTGGATCGACACTAAGGGGCTTCCTCTGCGGAGGCCCCTTGATGTATCTGGATTGTGGTTTAGGTCCTCTGGTATCTGCGAAGCTTTTCCACTCCGCCCAAGCCCAGCATCCCGGCGCCCAGGACAATCAACAACGGAAGAGGAGAAGCGGTCTGAGGCAGCTTCTTTCCATGATGAGCCTTGGTCTGGGTTCCAGTATTTGCAGCGGCGCCCGTCTGGTCGGTTGCGCCCGTATTCGACTGTGTCGCCGCGTTGCTGTCGGGATTGGTAGCAGGCTGCTGCGTCGTGGTGGAACTATTGCTGTTCTGATCCGTTGTCGAGGTGGACTGCGCCACTGCCATTCCGGTAGTCAGCAGTGCTATGGCTGCTAGATAAGCGAACTTCCTCATAGGCTCTCCTGTTCTCCTGCAACCATCCGGTGGGGGTTGCGGAATAGTCGTTGGAGCCTTTGCGGTCAACGAAGGTTTCCCTCAAAGGCTCTCCCACTCTCGATTTCCAAAGAGGATGCACGACTGTGCTACAGAAATTCCGGGCAATGCGGAGACACAGCTATAATGCGAGTATCTTGAAACGGCTAACCGTACTCATTTTCTTGGGCCTGCTGGTCGTATTTTCTTCGCAGTCCGGCCTCTCGCAAACGGGCACCGCTGGCGGCTTGAAAACGGTGCTCATCGTACCCTTTGAGAATCATTCGAAGGCTCCAGGGCTGGAGTGGATCAGCGAAGCCTTCCCGGAGGTTCTCGGGGAACGATTGGCGGCGACCCGGCTGAACGTCATCAGCCGCGACGACCGTAACTACGCTTTCGACCGCGCCGGAATCCCTGCCTCGGTGCATCCCTCTCGCGCGACGCTTTATCGACTCTCCGAACAAATTGGCGCCGACTATGTCGTGATGGGCACGTACAACTACGATGGGCAAGCGTTTAAGTGCTCGGCTGATGTGCTGGATATGAAGCATTTGCGGTTGGTGAGTACTGGGCCTGACCGTGGTCCGCTGACGAGCCTGATCGAAGTTGAGACCGGCCTTGCCTGGGATGTCTTGAAGATCATCTCTCCCGATACTCCAAGTACGCGTGAAGAATTTACGCAAGATGCTCCGGCAGTTCGCCTGGACGCTTTCGAGAGCTACATTCGCGGCGTGGTCGCAACCGACCGCACCGAAAAGATCAAGCGTCTGCGCGAGGCCGTCCGGCTAAACCCGCGGTACACCGAGGCCATGTTTGCGCTTGGGCGCAGCTACTACGACGATCGCGAGTACGACTCCGCCGCCGCCTGGCTGGCCCGTATCCCTCGAACAGACCCACTGGCCGGAGACGCCAATTTCCTTCTTGGGTTGTCTGAGTACTACAGCGGCGATTATGACAAGGCTGAGGCTGCTTTTCGCTTTCTCGAGTCTCGCCTGCCGCTCACCGAAGTCGAGAACAACCTCGGGGTCGTTGTGGCACAGCGCGGGCGCAAGAACGCGATCGAATATTTCCAGAAGGCCGTTCAGGCCGATCCGAACGATAGCGACTATCGCTTCAACCTGGCGCTCGCACTCTACAAGTCAGGCGACTCCGCAGGCGCGGCCCGCCAGTTGCGCGAGGGACTTTCGCACAAACCCGACGATATTGAGAGCCGCGAGCTGCTAACCAGGATCAACTCTGGCACGACCCCGGTCTCTACGAGCGCCGCGCCTTTGCCCATGGAGCGCCTGAAAGAAAACTACGACGAGAGTTCATACCGGCAACTCGCGCTGGAAATCGAAAACGCCATGGAACGCAACCTGGCGAATACCGATCCCAAGACGCACGCGCAATTCCATGTCGACCGCGGCCGCGAGATGCTCGAGAAGGGCCTGTTGGAGGATGCTGGCCGCGAGTTTCGTGAAGCCGTGATGCGCGATCCCACCAATCCCGCCGCGCACACCGGGTTGGCCAGAATCGCGGAAAACAAAGGAGATACGGCGACTGCACGGCGCGAGGCCGAAACTTCTTTGCAACTCTCGCCCAATGCTGATGCGTATATTGTGCTAGGCAGGCTCGATTTGCGCGAAAATCATCTTGATGTCGCGGAAAAGAGCGCCGACCATGCACTGGCGCTGGAACCGAAGAATCCCGCGGCCATGGCGCTGAAGCGCGACGTCGTTAATAAGCAGACGATGCCGTAGCCATTGTGCCCTGCCCGTCTCGCCCTCTTTGGCGAGACGGTGGGGGTAGTACTGGAGGGAACATGACTTCCCTGCACCGATATCTCATTCGAATCGCAATTGCGATTCTCGCTTTTAGCGGAATCCTCGCCGCTGCTCAGACGCAGCAGGTCGTGATGGTGAAACTGGATGACACCATCAACCCGATCACCGAAGAGTTCGTGGATCGCGCCATTGCTCATGCCGACCAGATCCATGCCGAAGCCGTTTTAATTGAACTGAGTACTCCCGGCGGCCTTGTTGACTCCACCCGCGGAATCATCTCCAAGATGCTGGCCGCCAAGGTCCCGGTGATCGTATACGTGACCCCGACCGGTTCGCGCGCGGCCTCGGCTGGGTTCTACATCCTCGAAGCCGCGGACATCGCAGCCATGTCCCCCGGGACCAACACCGGGGCAGCCCACCCCGTTCTGCTCGGCGAAAAGATGGATGACATAATGAAGAAGAAGGTCGAGAACGACAGCGCGGCCTTCATGCGCTCCTTCGTCTCCAAGCGCGGCCGCAACGTCGACCTTGCCGAGAGTGCCGTCCGCGAATCTAAATCCTGGACCGACCAGGAAGCGCTTCAGAATCACCTCATCGATGTTGTCGCCAAAGATCCTGCCGACCTCTGGAAACAGCTCGACGGGCGCACGATCACTCGTTTCGATGGGACTAAGCAGACCCTGCACCTCAACAACGTTCAGCTGGTCGACTACAAGGAAACATTGCGTGAAGAAATCCTCGGCTGGCTCATGGATCCCAATATCGCCTTCCTGGTACTCGCGCTGGGAGCGCTGGCGCTTTACGCGGAGTTCAACCATCCCGGCGCCGTCATTCCCGGCGTAGTCGGCCTGATCGCGATTATTCTCGCTGTTTTCGCCCTGAACCTCCTGCCTGTCCGCTATGCGTCCTTCGTCCTGATCCTTGCCGCTTTCGTCATGTTTGCCCTCGAAGCCAAGTTCATGACCCACGGGGTTCTCGGGATCGGTGGTGTGATCGCTCTGACTCTCGGCGGGCTTCTTCTCGTCGATGGCCCTATACCCGAGATGCGCGTTCAGTGGTGGGCAGCGCTGGGCGTCAGCGTGCCGCTCGGGGCGATAACGATCTTCCTGATGACTCTGGCGATTAAAGCGCACCGAAACAAGGTCGTCACTGGAGAGCAGGGCCTGGTCGGTGAAGTTGGTGTCGCGCGAACTCCGCTGTCGCCCGAGGGCAAAGTCTTCGTTCATGGCGAGCTTTGGAACGCTGTCTCGAGCGAACCGGTCGCGCTCGGCGAGAGCGTGGTCGTCAACAGCATGCACGACTTTACGCTGGAGGTCACACCGGCACCGAAGACTCAACCAGCGAGTGCCAACTAAGGTAATGCCGAGTTCTCGTGATTCGGGCCCCAACCTGCGATAAAATCCGCGCCAGTAACCCTGAAAAGTTGCTGCGCCATGGAGGCTTACAGTGGAAGGCTTTGCCTGGGTTATCCCGGTTGTAATCGTAGTCATATACATACTGAGTTCCATCAAAATCCTGGCCGAATATGAACGCGGCGTCATCTTCCGTCTCGGGCGCGTCTTGCCTGAACCGAAAGGTCCCGGCGTTATCCTCGTCTTCGCGCCCTTTGACCGCATTGTGCGCGTCGATCTCCGCCAGATCGCATTCGATGTCCCCTCGCAGGACATCATCACCCGCGATAACGTCACCCTGAAAGTGTCGGCCGTCATCTTCCTGCGTGTCATTGATTCTCGCCGGGCGGTTCTCGAAGTCATGAATTACCAGTATCAGACCTCGCAATTCGCGCAAACGACGTTGAGGTCTGTGCTCGGCGAAGTTGACCTCGACGAGTTGCTCGCGCATCGCGAGAAGATCAACCTGCGTCTGCAGACCATTCTCGACCAGCACACCAATCCCTGGGGCGTTAAGGTAGTAAACGTCGAGGTGAAGCAGTTGGATCTGAACGAAGACATGATCCGCGCGATGGCCAAACAGGCTGAGGCGGAACGCGAGAAACGCTCGAAAATCATTCACGCGGAAGGCGAATTCTCCGCCGCTCAGCGCCTGGTGGACGCGGCTCGTTTGCTTTCAAGCGAACCGGCTTCCATCCAATTGCGCTACCTGCAGACGCTGACCGAAATCGGCGTGGAGAAGAACACGACCGTGGTCTTTCCCGTCCCGGTGGATATCTTTTCCAGCCTGCAGAAACTGATCAACATCAAGGCGGGTACTGAGCCTGCCGGTGAGGTAAAGGCGTAATTCATGTTGGATGAACAGCAACAGGACACAGAATTCACATTAGGCGCCGGCAAATTGCTCGGGTTGTTTTTCCTGCTCGTCATTTTGTGCGGCGTCTTTTTTGGCCTCGGCTACACCGTCGGCCATGCTTCGCAAAAGACGGAAGGCTCTCTCATCGGAGCGGAGAAAGCGTCGGCTGTCGCGCAAACTCCGGAGTCGGCCTCCAATGGTTCCGTGCGCCCGTTGACCAATGCGGATAAACCGCAAACCGACATGTCTTTCTACAAAGCAGTTGAACAGAAGGACACAGACCCGAAATTAGATAAGCCCGAACCGCCGTCTGACAACAAGCAAAGCGCTCCGGAACTGCAGGTCTCTGCCGGCGGTTCCTACGTGGTGCAAGTCGCGGCTGTTACGAAGAAAGAAGATGCCGAGGCGCTGCAACAGGCATTGGCCAAGAGACAGTACCCCGTCGTCGTCACCCCTGGTGGCAATGACAAGCTTTTCCACGTGCAAATTGGGCCCTTCGCCGACTTGAAAGACGCCGAAACGATGAAAAGCCGTCTCGCTAATGATGGCTATAATGCAATCGTGAAGAAATAAGCGAAGCGAAGAATCGTGCCCCATTCTGGCCTCCGTTGCCGGGCTAGGCTTTCGTTTTTTTGATTTCTTGATGCCAGGCGCAGCGAAGCATCGCTTCAAAAGACACGACAGCAACCGCGACCTCCACATGCTACAGGTCACCCGAGGCGCTCAGTACCCGATGGTGATCGTTCGAACCCAGTTCCCCGAATCGGAGATCAACTCCTCGAATCTAAAGCTCAACCTGGAAATTCAGTTTGCCGGACAAACTGTGCAATATAAAGATGTTCCTTTTCACGTCACTACCAGCGGCAACGAAGCCCACATTGCGGGAACCATCCCCGCAACTCTTACCGACTTCAAAATTGAAGCTCCGACCCTGCTGACGATTCCAATCAAGAACCAGATCCCAATTGACGTGGATAGCACGTGGCAAAAGCAGTAGAGCGTTGCAACAGGCGCTTCCATACGTTACTCAGCAATCAATAACGCCGCGCTCTCTTGCCCCATGCACCTCGAACCCTGTAACGTGTTGCGATGCCCAAAATTTCTCACGACAAGCTAAGCATCCGGTTGCGCGCCATCGCCGATCCGCATCGACGAGAGATCCTCCGTATGCTGGCTGAGCGTGGACAGTGCTCCATCGATAAGCCCTACGGAATGTGCGCCAGCGACATCGAGAACCGCCTCAAAATAGCGCAACCGACCATCTCCCATCACCTCAGAATCCTGGTGAGCGCTGGCTTAGTCGTGAAGGAGAGAGTGGGCCAGTGGATCTGGTTCCACCGAAATGAAGCTGAGCTGAAAGCGCTCGGAAGAGAAATGAAGAATTTTTGATGCAAGAAAGTTCCCAGTTTCGGTCGAATATAGCTTTCGACTGGAACTGGGAACCGAGAACTAAAAACTGTGTTTCTACCGCGCGACCGTCTGAAATAAATCCGACTGCAGGAACGACTGGAACTTCCGGTCGTCAGCCTTGAAATGGATCTGAAGCTGGCCGCTGTTGGAGTCGACGCTCATGGCGTCGATGGCGGCCTTCTCAACCGGTGTTGCATTCATCTTCTTGATCTGCATTCCGGCCTGGATCAGCGACGACATCGTTGCCGCTGTGAAAGTGTCTGAGGTCAGGACGTCGAGGTTGAAGTTCACGCCGTTCGCGAAATCCATCGTATAGCGCGACCCTAGCAGGCGCTTCTTCACCGTGTCGTAGTCAGCAAGCTTCGAAGCATCTCCCAGCGCCGACCGCATCATGTTCTGCGTCCCGATCTGGTCGAGAACACTCCACACGGAACCGCTCTCGACCGACGCCATCATGTCACTGATCTGCGGGTTCGAAGCAAGGCTCTCGGCCTCGCCGTTGCGTGTGTCGAGTGCGTCGTGAACCGCTCCAAGTTCGCCGAACAACATCGTGCTGTCATCGAGGAAGGTCATGACCATACCGCTGCCGGTGCTATAAATCAGCGATCCCTTGTACTTCGCCGGCAGAACCTTCTTCAGCTTCATGCGGGTATAGAACTTCTTCGGCTGGAAGTCGCCTTGTGCCAGGCCAAATGCGCGAAGCTGGTTCTTGCTATTCCGGTACGACACGAACGCCAACTGATCGACATCCTTATCCGGATCAATGCTCATGCCCTTCAGCGCCGTCTCGAACTGCTTCAGGTTCTCCGGCATGACCTTGGCCTTCAGGGCCAGTCCGGTTTCGGAATTCTTCAGGGCGCGGTAATCGACAGAAATGATCTGCTGAACGTGCTCCGGAATAACAGTGCGGGCATTGCTGCCCAGCGCTGCCCCAAAACTGGGCACAGCGACTGCGAGTACTACCGCAAAAATGACGAAAAACATGAACCGCTTCATAGACATGATTTTACTCGATTCAGAGCTCCCGGGAAGCTGACACTACCCTTAGATGCAGCTCTCTTTAGACGTAGAACCCATGGCCAGAAACAGTGTTTCTGAAGAGGTTCGTACAACTTCCGTGTCCCCCATCGACACTCCGTGCCCCACGTTTCCCGCAGTCAGCAGATGTGGGTCTTTTTTTGTCTCGGCCCGCTTCAACTCCAGATCTTCGCAACTTTTCCCCGAACCTGCGCGACAAACCCCGCATCGTCGAAGCCTTCCAGGTTGATTTCGACATTCGCCAGCGCGCCTTCGATGGCCGTCCGTGCCATTGCCGCCGCAACCGTCAGGTCCGACGCCATTTTGGGGTTTGTAATTGGCCTAAGTTGCTCAATAATTCCGGCCACTTCCTTCGACTTCTCCGCCACCGAAAGCGGCACAAGTGTGGCGGTTCGCATCGCAGCATTCACCTGCTCCTGCGCCGCCGCATTCTCCTTCGCCGCCTTGAACGCCGCAACAACTCCTTTGTAAGCCTCGCTATCCGCATCAATCGCGGCCTTCAATTCCTCTCGAAGAGTCGCCAACCGCGCCAGGGCCTCGCTGTGCTGCGCCTCATACTGGAGGTAAACTTTCTTCCCTCGCGACATACCCGCGACCATCGCCGCCAGTGCCGCGGCCATGGCACCCGCGGCCGCCGAAGCGCTTCCGCCACCCGGTGCAGCCGTCGGCGCAGCCAGTTGTTCGATGAATGGTTCCACTCCGGCGCGCAGTCCGCCCACGGCCATCTTGCCGCCCATCACCGCCGCCAGCCGATTCTCCAGGATCAGCGAGGAATCGAAATTCTCTACCTGCAAAAACCACTCGGCCGCATCCTCCAGAGCCTTCTTCGGAATCAGACCGACGATCTCGCTCGACAGCGGCATCACTCCATAACGAGCCGCTTCTCTCTTTACGAACTCAAACACTCGCGCAATCGGTGTCTGGTCGGTGTCGGTCAGGTTCATCGACACCTGCGCCAGGCCGCGAACAGGGATGCCCATGCCCTTCACAAACCGCAGGCCGCCATTCGAGAACCGAACCGCCTTCCCTACTTTCTTCGCGACGTCGACATCGCTGGTATTGAGATAGACGTTATAGGCGACCAGGAATTTGCGCGCACCGACTACCGTCGCGCCCGCCGTGGGATGTACCCTCGGCTCGCCGAAATCCGGCATCCGCGCCGGGTTCGTCGCGATCTCGTCGCGAATTCCCTCAAACTGCCCGCGCCGAATGTTCTCCAGGTTAGTCCTCTCCGGCCGCTGCGCCGCCGCTTCGTAGAGATAAACGGGAATCTGGTATCTCTTCCAAATCTCGGCGCCAACCTGCTTCGCCATCTGCACGCAATCTTCAATCGTGACGCCCTCGATGGGAATGAACGGCACCACGTCGGTCGCCCCCATCCGCGGGTGCGCCCCCTGGTGCTTCGTCAAGTCGATCAACTCGGCGGCCTTCCCGATCCCGCGCAGCACCGCTTCCATGATCGGCGCGCGATCGCCAACCAGCGTGATGACACAACGGTTGTGGTCGGCGTCCATCTCGCGATCGAGAAGGTACACGCCATCCATCTTCATTGCTTCAATAATTGCATCAACTTTGGCCTTATCACGGCCTTCAGAAAAATTGGGAACGCATTCAATCAGCGTAGGCATGATCAAAGAAGGATAAATGGTGAGGTATGAACTGCAAAAGCTAAAGAATTACCGCGGAGTTTTGCGGAAGGACGCGTTCTTCGATAAACGTCGTCATCCTGAGCGGAGCCGCGATAGTTCTTTTTGCGCGCCGTAGTTAGCGCGCTCGTGGCGAAGTCGAAGGACCTGCATTTCTCTGCGGTTCTATTTCCACCATGTATACCCAAGCGTAAATTGGAGCGAGGCATTCACTCCCGGATTGTGGTTGCCGATCGATGCATTCGAGATATGCAGCGCTCTCACATCAAATGCAACCGAACGATTATTCCGCGTGAACAGATTGAATCCGACCCCGGCTCCGGAATTGAAGTTGATCTGCGCCGTATCCCCCGGCGGGAAATTCTTATTGGTGAAGATCGCGCCACCCACTGCCTCGAAGAACGGTATCAACTTCTTCCCATGCGTGAAATTGTACTTCAACACAAGGGGATTAATTATGCCGCCCGTCGCCTTGTCGCCCGGATAGTAGAACTGGTAAAAGGGCAGTACTTCGGCGTTCCACTCCAGGTTCCCACGCAGCACGCCGCCGCCGTGCTCATTGGTCAGCACGCGCCCAAGCCGCCCGCCGAACCCGAACATGTGAATGTCCGTGTCCTGGCTCAGACCGGTCCCGCCAATCGCGAACACACCGAGATTCCAGTTGGGATGCTTGACGGCAGGATCGTCCTGCGCAAGGGCAGCAGTACTCAACATTACAAAGGCGAGACAGAACAAGATCTTTCGCAAGCCAGTAGTCCTCTTTCGGAGAAAAATGAAAAGCTAGCAGGTTTGCACGGAAACCAAAAGGACCAACTCGGCCGAAGGAGAAAGAGTGCAGCCGCTGGAATCGACTTGCAATCCAGAGTCTCACACATAAAACTTGTATCCGTGACCGTCAAACTCATAAGAACGGCAATGGCGCTCATGGTGTTGACCATCGTCCTGTTCATATTTGTGAACCCGGCCACCATTTCTCCGGCAGCCACGGCGAAACGCGCCTTCAGTCTGCTCGCCGTACTGGCATTCGTAATCGTTTCGAGTTTCCGCCCGGAGCAAATGTGCGCATTCGGTCTGGTCGCGAGCCACGACTCCGGGCCATGCCTCAGTTGCGACCGCCTCGCACTCTCCTGCACTCTCCTCTGCTAGCCGGACTTTCCAGACACAATCGCCGAAACCGACACCGTTAACGGCCCGAGCTGTGCATGGAAAAGAGGAGAACAAATGTCTAAGCAGATGTCCACCGCTGTTGGCCTTGTGCCATTGGGGATTCAGTTTCAGCGGCACGGCACACAGAACTGGTTCTGGCGAGGTGCGCCAGAGTCATGGTTGGACCGAGTGGTCCTCAGCTATAGCAAGGTTTTACTTGAGCAGATTGTTCCTTCAGAGAGCTATCGCAATCCGGAAAGGGTGCGGTTCTGGATGAGACAGATATCTCAATGTCGCCCCATTCCCCCGCTGATAGTCTGCAGAACCGAAGGAGGACAGTACTACCTGCAGGATGGAAACCATCGCTATACCGCCATGCAATCTCTGTTTGGAATGGATTACCAGGGCGAGATTGAAGTTGCTGAGTTAATTCCTGAACCTGGATTTGAGTTTCGCCGGATAGAACTGGGTTGCTCCGCAACAGGCCGCTATACCACGTACGTCCTCGTGAAACAGGTTGGCTAGAATCTCGCTCAAGAACTCGGACACAATAAAAGGCCGCCCCAAAAGGCGGCCTCGCTTTCATTGAAACAAGTGACTGTTATCCCGCGACTTCCTCCAGTTGCGCCTGGTCGAAGTCGAAGTTCGAATACACGTGCTGGACGTCGTCCTGGTCTTCCAGCGCTTCGAGCAGCCGCAGCATGGTTGAGGCCTGCTGGCCTTCGAGCTTGACGTAATTCTGAGGAATCATCCCGATTTCGGCAACTTCCGGATTGATGCCAGCTTTCTTCACCGCTTCCAGCACGCCTTCGTAGGCATGCACGTCGGTCAGGATTTCCCAGTTATCGCCATCGTCCCTCAGGTCTTCGCCACCGGCCTCGAGCACGATGTTCATCAAATCGTCTTCCTTCGCAGCGGCTTTCGCGATGACGATGTCGCCCTTCTTCGAGAACATGTGCGCGACCGATCCGGCGGCTCCCATGTTGCCGCCGTTCTTGCCGAATGCGTGGCGAATCTCGCTAACCGTACGATTGCGATTATCGGTTGTGACTTCGACGAGGATGGCGACGCCGCCGGGGCCGAAGCCCTCGAACGTAATCTCCTCGTAGCTTGCGCCCTCGAGTTCACCCGTACCGCGCTGGATGGCACGCTTGATGTTATCCGCCGGCATGTTCTCGGCCTTGGCGGCCGCGACGGCCGTGCGGAGCCGCGGGTTCTTCTCGACGTCTCCGCCCTGCTTGGCGGCCATCGTGATTTCTTTAATTAGCCGGGTGAAAATCTTGCCGCGCTTCGCATCCAGCGCGCCCTTTTTGTGCTTGATTGTGGCCCATTTTGAGTGGCCAGACATAACAGACCTCGGTAGACGAACTTAGGATTTCGCTCAGAAAAGAGCAGGTTTGCGCCGCTAAACCATTGCAGGCAAAACAGAATTATAGCATGCAGGCCAAAGCGCCGGAACCGGCATCCGACGCGCTTCCCAATCTCACCCGCTAGTAGAAAGATGTACGTCCCCTACATCCTTCGTCGCTTGACCGCCACCTTTTGGGAGGCGTAGCGTGTCTGCCACTAGCACCAAGGGCGGGCACTAACACCCCCGGCCGCCTCCGAATTCCATCCTACCTGTGGGAGACAACAATGAGATTACTTCGCTTGATCGTCGCCACCCTTTTGCTGCTCATCGCTTCCCTTCCGCTGATGGCACAGCAGGTCATCGCAACCGGGTTCAACAATCCTCGCGGCCTTACTTTTGGTCCTGACGGTTACCTGTATGTCGCTGAAGGTGGTGCCGGCGGGAATCTTTCCACCGTCGGACAATGCGAACAAGCCGCCGGTCCGCCAGACGGTCCCGGCCCATACACCGGGGGATTTACAGCTCGAATTTCCAAAGTGAATGTTGACACCGGGGCTGTGACGACCGTCGCCGACGGTCTCCCCTCCAATGCAACCAGCGACGCCTTCGGCAACCTGGTTACAGGCGTCGCCGACGTCAAGTTCATCAACGGTAAGCTCTACGCGCTCATCGCGGGTGCAGGTTGCTCACACGGCCTTGCTGGCACGCACAACGGCATTGTCCGTATCAATTCGAACGGCACTTGGACCGACGTTGCAAACCTCAGCGCTTTCCAAATGGCCCATCCGGTCGCGAATCCTGAGCCCGACGATTTCGAACCCGACGGAACCTGGTACAGCATGGTCGCGGTTCGCGGCGCGCTCTACGCCGTCGAACCCAACCACGGCGAACTCGACATGATCACCACCAGCGGCCAGATCCGCCGCATCGCCGACATTTCCAAAACGCAGGGACACATCGTCCCCACCGCCGTCGCCTATCACGGCAACTTCTACGTCGGGAACCTCCACACGTTCCCGATTGAAGAAGGCTCTTCCAAGATCATTAAGATCACCCCATCGGGACAGATCAAAACTGTCGCCACGGGATTCACTACCGTCCTCGGTCTCGTTTTCGATAACCGGGATCGCATGTACGTTCTCGAGAACACCACGGGAAATCCAATGCCCACTCCCGGTACCGGCAAAGTCCTCCGCGTCGATCCGTCAGGAGCGGTAACCGAGATCGCCAGCGGCCTCTTCCTGCCCACCGGAATGACTATGGGCCCGGACGGCAATCTCTATGTTTCTGAATGGGGGTTTGGACCGCCGCCGATCGGCATGGGCCAGATCATCAAGATCGATCTGCACTGAAGCGGGCGAACGTCTCGATCTGAGTGCTCCATCCTGGCCTCATTTGCCAGGGTGGGGCTTTTTGCTTTTCTCACTGCAATGAACGCCGTGCTTGAAACCGGAAAGCCTGCGAGTTCTTCTCGATCGCCAAAACTTCGAAACCCGCAGCTTCCAGTCTCGAACCAAATGTCTCCGGATGGACCGGTACCAGCGTGTCTCCGATATGAATCAGCCGCATCATGAAACTCTGCAGGCTGTCACTTCCGGCGAAAATTCCGCCCGGCTTCAGCACCCTCCGAACCTCTCGCAGAAGCCGGTTCTGCAGTTCGACCGATGGCACGTGGTGCAGCATAGTGAAAGAAACGGCACCCGAAAATCTCTCATCGGGAAATGGCATGGCGGTCCCGTCGCCGGTGATGATGCTGACGTTCGTATTGCCGAGCCGCTCCCTCAGCGATTCTGCAAGCTTTGAATCAATCTCCAGCGCGGTCAGGCGCTGTGTCCGCAATCGAATCAGTTCGGTTGTCAACCCCGGCCCCGGGCCAACCTCGAGCACGTCGTTGCCGAGATCGGAATTGCCCAGGACCCACGGCACGCGCTCTAGGACGGTCCTTCGCCAACCATCCGAGCGGCACAACCAGCGATGCAGTCTATTCATCTTAAATTCCCACTTTAACTAATTTCTGCTGGCGCGGATTTATAAGCCACTTACCTATTCACCGTGCAAAGAGGACTCTGCTGTAGCCGTGCCCCGGTCGGCTCGCTCCCGCAGCTCGTCCTTCCATGTCTCGGGCAGCACTTCGAGACGCAAAGCTCGCCCCAGTAATTCCGGGGACCGTTCTCTTCCAAGAAATAGATCGACAACATCGCGAACACTCACCCTTTCGCTGTCTCGGTGCACGAACTCGATCCTCGATCCCGCTCCTAGCTCACCCTCTTCCACCACCGCGAAGTAATAACCGGGTCGTCGGCTCAACCAGAATCGCTTCACCATGTCATCGCGGTTGAAGCGCACTGCCAGCTTGTAGCATGGCATTCGGGGTTGCGTCACCATTAGTACCGCGCTGCCGACCCTGAGGTGGTCTCCGATGCAGACCTGGTCTTCCAGCAGCCCCGAAGTCGTCAGGTTCTCACCAAAGTTCCCCCACGTTAAGTCCGCCTCCGGAAACTCGCCGCGCCAGTACTCATAGTGCTCAGCAGGATAACCGTAAACCGCCTTCTTCACGCCGCCGTGTACCCTTAAATCCGCCTGCCTGTCGCCGGCGAGATTGCGTCTCGCAACCATAACCCTTCCGTCCACCGGTTGCTTGAATATTGCCGTCAGGACGGTCATGTCCCGCCAGACGATCCTGCGCGGCTCTCCCACATTGACCGAAATCACTTCCATCCCTCGATCTCCTGCGGTCTCGATACCATGCGCGAGGAGCCCCGGCTTAGGCGCGCGAAACGCGGCCCATCGTTGTGGTGCCCCACATCTGAGACGTTGGTCTTTCTACTTCAAGACTAACTTCGTCGCTCGGGCGGCAACACAATCCCCTCGTCCGACCGCACAACGCGTTCCTGATGCCGTCCGCGATACGCATAAATTACCGCCAGCAATGGCGGTGCGAGCAGGACTCCCCAGAATGGAATGACGAAACCCAGCACTATTGGAAACACGATGGAGGCCCAGATGGGCACCCGGTTCTGCCGCTTCATGAGATACGGCTGCAGAACCAGTCCGTCAACGATAACAATGGCGGCATAGCTGATGCCGAGGTAAAGCAGCGAGTCCCAACTGGGCTTCGCAATCGCCAGCGAGATCGCCGGCCCAATCAGGCTTAGAATCGGCCCGAAATGCGGGATAAACTGCAATGCAGCCGCGAGCACCGCCCAGAGCGGCGCCAGGGGCACATGCAAGATCGTCAGCGCGATCAGCCACATAACACCAACCGCGAGCGAGTCGTAGCACTGCGCAATGAACCAGCGCTTCAGTGCCCCGAAAGTAAGGTCAAAATGATACCGGGCGTTCACGGTTTACTTAGATGTCGCTATTCACTGTTCGGAACAACTTTCATCGGGACCAGACTGCCTGAAAGAAACGGATATTAGCCCTTTTTCTTCGTGCCTTCGTGTCTTCGTGGTGAAATCATTCTCTCGCCCGGTTACAAAACTTAACCCTTACATGTAAACCCCGGCTCCTACAATTCGTCCATTGATGGTAGAGGACAGATTGGACGGCACGTTGAATCCGGCCGGAATCGCGACGCAGGCGCTCACGAGAGGTCTAGCGCACGAAGAGTTCGACGACCTGGTGCGCGAGCACCAGCAGAAGATCTTTCGTGTCGTCATGGCCCTGGTGCGTGATTCCGAGTTGGCTTCCAACATCACGCAGGACTGCTTCGTGCGCGCCTACGAAAAGCGTGCGAGCTTCCGCGGTGACGCGAGCGTCTCGACATGGCTGACCCGGATCGCCATTAACCTGGTTCGCGATCACGTGCGCAACCGGCGCCAAGCTTTCTGGAGACGGCTCTTCCAGCGGCCCGAAGAAGAGTCCGTGGAGAGCGCGGCGGAAACAGTTCGCGATTCCCGCTCGACGCCGGACCGTCAGTTCCTCGCGAAAGAAGAATTGGATGCCGTCTGGAGCGCCGTCGCCGAACTAGCTCCCCAGCAGCGCGAAGTTTTCGTACTGCGCTTCTCCGAGGAAATGAGCCTCGAAGAAATTGCGCAGGTGCTGGATATCAAGCTCGGAACCGTCAAAGTGCATTTGTCGCGCGCCGTAACCGCAGTCCGCATGCGCGTCCGGGGAACAAAGTGATGCGGGCGCTGAACGTGAAGGAGATCAGTACGGACATGCTGCACGACGATTCCGGTACCGCGAACTTCAAT
The DNA here is from genome assembly GCA_032252755.1 of Terriglobia bacterium. Taxonomy (NCBI): domain Bacteria; kingdom Pseudomonadati; phylum Acidobacteriota; class Terriglobia; species Terriglobia bacterium. The sequence goes on along the minus strand of JAVUPY010000042.1, from coordinate 37,665 downwards.
TGGATCAGCATCGGAATGGCGATCCTGCTGTTCCTGGTGATGACCAGGTTGGAAGGGCTGATCTATTGCTGTACAGGTGGCGGTTTCCTGCTGCCCTGAAGGAAATTGTTATGGATTTCGAGTTGGACAGACAAGACGAAGGCTGGGCAAAGGAGTTCCGGGAGGCCTGCCGCGCCGAGGCGGAACGCCCCACCGTTTTCTGGGCTGCGCAACGCGCGAATGTACGCGCCAAGGTTGCCGCCAGACATCGGTTCTCATCGCTTCGACTCGCGCTGGCCTCAACCGCCGCGCTTCTCATCGTCGCCGGCGCCATGCTCACATCGGGAAGCAGTCCGGTCGTGACCCCCGTGCCGCAGACCGCCCGGACGCACAACATTTCCGATCAACAGTTGCTAGCCGATATCGACGAAACGCTCGCCGATCCGACGCCCGACGCGCTCGCACCAATGGAACTGATTTCACAAGACATGGATAGGAGCCTTCAGGCTCAATCCAGTAAACAGACAAGGTAGGAACCACGATGAAGAAAACGTTGCTGCTCATTGCAGTGCTGACCTTAACCACGATGGCACTGGCCCAGGATCCCGGCCCCGGACCGATGCCCGGCCCCATGGCTCGCCATATGGGTCCCGGCCCAGACGGTATGGGTCCCATGCCGCCACTCCGCGGCTTTGGCGGAAGCTGGTGGAAGAACTCCGCAGTAGCCGAAAAGCTCAAGCTAACCGACCAACAAAAACAACAACTTGAGAAAACATTCCTCGATTATCGGTTGAAGCTGGTTGATCTCCGCGCAGACGTTCAGCGGGAGGAGTTGAAGCTACAGCCGCTGATGGATGCCGACCAGTTGAACGAGACCCAGATCAGCTCACAGCTAGACGCATTGTTGGCCGCCCGGATGAAGCTCGAGAAGACCAATGCCATGATGTATGTCTCGATGCGCAAGGTTCTCACCGCCGACCAGTGGAAAGAGTTGCGCAGCATGCGGGCGGAGCGTTTCCGGACAGCCAGAGAGAAGCGCGGTGAAATGGGGCATCGTCGCAGCGGTCGTCCAGCAACAGGCGACCAGCCAGCTCCGCCGCCAGCAGCACCGGGAGCGCCACCTGCGGCACCACCTTCACCACAAGAAGACTAGCTTCTGCACTGCCTCCCACAGCCCGCCAGCAATGGCGGGCACTTTTTGCGTGCTAAACTGAACTCGAGGATTCCCAATGAAATTTGGCGTGATTATTTTTCCCGGCTCGAACTGTGATCACGATGCCTACTGGGCCTTTTCCGAGGTTTTTGGCCAGCCGGCAACCATGCTCTGGCACGAGTCGCACGATCTAGAGAACGTCGACGTTGTCATCGTTCCCGGCGGCTTCGCCTATGGCGACTACCTGCGCACCGGCGCGATCGCGAAGTTTTCGCCCGTCATGGAAAGCGTCCGGAAGTTTGCCGCCGGCGGCGGCCTTGTTATGGGAATCTGCAACGGTTTTCAAATCCTCACCGAATCTGGCCTGCTTCCCGGAGCCCTGCTGCGCAATCGCGGGCTGAAATACATCTGCAAGCCCGTACAAATTCGCTGCGAAACCACCGACACGCCTTACACTCACCTCTGCGAAAAAGGCGAGGTCCTCACCGTTCCCATTGGCCACATGGAAGGTAACTATTTCTGCGACGAGTCTACACTCGATCAGCTTAGAAAACAGAACCGCATCGTCTTCCGCTACTCCGCTCCTGACGGCCAGATCACCGACGCAGCTAACCCGAACGGCTCACTCGACAACATAGCCGGCATCTGCAACGAAGGCCGCAACGTGCTCGGGATGATGCCCCACCCGGAACGAGCTTCTGAACCAGTAATGGGCATGACTGATGGCGTGAAGATCCTGGAATCAGTGGTAAAAGCGGGTGTCGCCAAGTGACGGCAAACCGCTAATGTAAAAGCGGCACAACTCTGCCCTGCAGACACTCTCTCCAGCTTATCCGTTTTCCGCCTTCCCTTTATTGTTTTGCCGTTTCTTCGGCCCACCCCTCCCCTGCCGCTCTCATCTCACTGCTCGATGTTCGATCCCTTACCGAAGAAGCCTGTATCACGGAGAATCCATTATGAAAACCAAGTTTCTGCCGCTCGGAGTAGCCGTTCTGATGATTGTGGGCCTGAGCGTTGCTTGCAGCAGTAACAACAAGAACGCCGGCGTTGACAAGGATCAGGTCAAGAACCAACTGCAGCAAGCAGGCCTGAACGACGTCAAGGTGGACGTGGACAATGACAAGAAAGTCGTGACCCTGCAGGGCGACGTGCAGAGCGACGACCAGAAGAACCAGGCCGAGCGGATCGCCCAGTCGGCAGCTCCGGCCTATGTTGTTTCCAACGAAATCGGCGTCCGCCCTGACAACGCGGAAAACCAGGCCGGCAAAGTCGACTCGAACCTCGACGACGGGATTAAGAGTAACTGGAAAGCCCTGGAAGCCAAGAATAACTGGGGCAACCAGCACATCAACGCCGACGTGAAGAACGGCGTGCTAACGCTGAAGGGTGACGTCGACACGATGGCCCAGCGAACCGAAATCGAGAAGGCCGCGGCGAAGATCCCGAACGTCACGCAGGTTGTAAACGAGCTCGACGTAAAGTCGGCAAAGCACAACAAGAAGAGCAACGCTCAGACGGCCAGCGAGTAAAGAGCAAAGCGGTCGGAAGACTCGAAAAACTGAACCCCACCTTTATATCCAGGTGGGGTTATTTGTTGTCGGCCCTTGTTCTTCCGTGTCGCTCTCCCGATCTTCGGATCAGTCTTCGTGAATCTCGCTCTCCTGCTCGGTGCGCAGGATCTTGTCAACTCGATAAGGAACTCCGGAGACCGGCTCGTGGAAATGCCGTACCTGGAGTTCGCCCAACAGTCCCAACGCGAGCAACTGCACGCCCGCAACAATCAGCACTGCGGCCGAGATCACGAGCGGCCCATGCTCATCGATCAGATGGATGTGTGTAAACAGCTTCAGGACGACCATCCATGCCGCAATTGCCGAGCCCGTCAGGATGCCGAGCATTCCCACGCTTCCAAAGAAGTGCAGCGGGCGTGTCAGGTACCGCAGCAGGAATCGGATCGTGATCAGGTCGAAGAACACGCGGAACGTCCGCGAAATCCCGTAATGGCTGGCACCGCGGTCGCGATTCACGTTCTTGATGGGCACTTCGCAGATGCTCGCGCCGTAGCCCGACGCCAGCGCCGGGATGAACCGATGCATCTCGCCGTAGAGCGGCACCTGCTCCAGCAGGTCGCGGCGATATGCTTTGTAGGTCGTTCCGAAGTCGTGGATATCTACGCCGCTCAGCTTGGCCATCAGCCAGTTGGCCACGCGTGATGGGAAGCGCCGCAGGATGAAATTGTCGACGCGATCTTTACGCCATCCGCTGACGATGTCATACCCTTCGTCAATCTTCTCCAGGAAGAGCGGTATATCGGCTGGATCGTGCTGCAGGTCGCCGTCCATGGCAATGACGAACTCGCCTTTAGCGTGGTCAAAACCTGCCGCCAGCGCCGAGGTCTGTCCGAAATTACGCCGCAACTTCACTACCACAACGCGACTATCGACACCGGCGATCTGCTGCAGCAGCGGATACGTCTGGTCGCTGCTGCCGTCGTCGACAAACACCAGTTCGAACGAGTCACCGTTCGCTTCCATGACGGCTTTGAGGCGGTCGTAAAGCTCGGTTACGCTCTCCTGCTCATTATGGAAGGGCACTACGATTGAAAACTTGGTCACGCTGGACATTATACCGTTCTGCCCATCCGTCTCGGACGTCCACAGGATGACCAATTAGTGACGGGGGCACTCCCAGCATCCCTGGTCCTCTCTGTCGCAATTAGATGTGGGTCCCTCATCTATCAATTGCACCGGCCCCAAATCTGGAGTAACGTCTCGCCTACTATGCACGCGCAAGCTGCGTCGTCTCCCACTGTTTGCCTGCTTTCTTCCGACCCGATCACGATTTCGGAATGCCAGGGCGTGCTCTACCTGGCTAATTACAGTCTGCGGGTCAAGCGCATGGACGCTGGCGCCGAATCTGGCGATCTGCCTTTGGCGGATATTTACGCTATAGAGGTACGACCGTCGGCGGAAGCGACCCAAGCCATCGTTGTTCGCATCCTTTCGCGCGATCCGCACGCCCGCGTGCTGATGATCGGCGACACCTTCGACGAAACCACAGCTTTTCCGCTGCTGACCATGGGCGTTAAAGGTATGCTGCGCCGCGGCGAAGTCCGCGCCGACCTCGCGCGCGCCCTCAGTGCCGTTCATCAGAATGGCTTCTGGGTCCCCCGGCAATTGCTGTCGAAATTCGTCGGAAGCGTGTTGTCATCAACGCGCCGCATGCTCTACGCGCTGGGTTCGGCCGAACTCACCGAATCGCAGGCGAAGCTGCTCAATTGCCTTATGTCTACTGAGTCCGACGCCGACATCGCGCAGACACTCGGAATTTCGGAGCCAGAACTGAAGTCGGAAATCTCCCAGTTGATGAAGAAATTCAACGTGAGGCGTCGCTGGGATCTTGTGCTATTGGCGCACCAGGCATCGTCGCCGCAAGGCCTGTCTCGAAGCGCATAGGCTTACATAATTGGCGAGCGACTCATGAAACGCAGCCCATATTCGTACTGCGCGCTCCCCTCACCTGAACGCCACACGACCCGCCCGGGAACGAAGATATTGGCTGTACCTGCCATGTACGCTACAGCAACCTGAACCACCTGCTCCGGTTCATATTTTTGCGAACTGCGGAAACGGATGCCATCGCGCGACATATCTACAATCGGGACTGAGTCTTCGTTGCCACCCTCCACAATGTATCCCCAGAGCTTCACCGAGACTCGCGAATAACGCCGCCGATTCTTCCCTTCTGTCTTCTGTCCCGCCGCATCCTTCGACTCCCCATTGGACGGGTTTGGCACGCGCTTCCAGACCGAAACTTCGCCACAACCATCGCAACGCCGGTGAACGCGCTCACTGGTCGTAAGCATCTCGTACTCAACCCCCGTCAGCGGCACTACACTTTGCGTCTTGCAGCCCTTGCAAACCAACACGCAGGTCAGAGCCAGCCGGGCGTCTTCGGGTAATTCTGGGAAATTGATTCCCCACAGCATTACCGGATTTCCCGGCACTCTTACCGCGTAGACGTTCCCAGACTTTGCTATTCCTGTCTGCCCAACCACCTGCCCCGAACACAGCTTCTCGTTCGATCGCCTGATCTCCAGCACATTGCCCGGCACCAACCGTCGTGTGGTCACGAGGGTGATTCCGTCGCGCATGATGAACTGCGTAAATGTCGATTCGGAGAAACGTCGGCCGCTCTCGTCGTACCCAACAATCTGCAGTGGATAGGCCATTCCCACGCGGTACAACAAACCATTCGGCGGGCTAGACTGTTTCGCCGATATGTCGTTTTCCTTTGTATGATTTGTCGACCTCTGCCCCACAGGCGTAGAGACGAGCGAATCGCCCACCAGGGACGGAATTGGTTTGCCCGCAGCCATTAGAGACATTTTGGCCTGTTTTGGAGATGTCACAAGAGTACTGGGGTAACCGCGGAAGTAACTGAGTCTCAAAGACCAACCGCTCAACTGAATGTTCAAAAATTCCCGCGGACGCCACTTAAGCGCCGCATCGAAGCGAAGCTGCAGCTCATCACATCGAAAGACGCCCAGGCGTGTTATTTACGAAGATGAGCCGCACCTGGTTTCCGGCCCCAGTTCTACGTTTCGGAGAAACACATGTTCGAAGGTCTGTTCCAACCGATGCACCTGCTGGTCATCATGATCATCGCGCTGTTCATCTTTGGCCCCAAGAAACTGCCCGAACTGGGCAAGGGGCTCGGTGAAGGCATCCGCTCCTTCCGCGAAGGAATGAACAGCGACACGAAACCCGACCAGAAATAATTCCACCCTGTTCCGGATTTCAAGCTTCCTGTCTTCATGTCACGGTTGGCCCGGAGTCGCTGAATCGGATCGAAGAAACGATCCCGCATGCGTCGGACGCCAACCGCGCCGCGAACAGCGAGACATGTTCTAGACAGGTCGCTTCCCTTCCGCTGCACATTCCTCACGGCATCTTCCTCCAGCCACTCCCCCGAACCGCACGATTTATACTGATGGGTTGGTCTATATGTCATGAAAGGTTCTGAGCAATGAAGATTGTTCTCTCCAGTACTGCGCCTTCTGCGATTGAAACCGATTGCCTTGTTCTTCCCGTGCTCGACAAAGGCGACAAAGACCCTGTTGCCGAAATCCAATCGTCTGACGCTGCCGTGCGCAAAGCGGCCGACGAGTTGATCGCGTCGAAGGAAGTCACCGGAAAGCTGTTCGAAACCGTGCTGCTGCACAAGCCACAAGGACTGAAGGCCCAGCGCGTGCTTTTCGTCGGCGGTGGCAAGACGAAGAATTATTCCTCCTACGAGGTTCGCAAGCTGGCCGGAGCCGCAGTGCGCTTCCTGAAGGGCAAGAACATCCGGTCATTCGTTTTCGTTGCGCCGGAGACTTGGGCTGGCAAAGCTGAGCCAAATACTTTCGCTGCCCTGACGATCGAGCGCGCAGGTCTGGATGAAGCAGTAAAGGCTATCGCCGAAGGTGCCGTTGCCGCCGACTTCGATCCCGACTACTACAAAAAAGACCGCAAGGACCAGAAGATGGAAACGCTGACCGTATTGGTCCCATCTTCTGCGGACTCGAAGGCGCAGCAGCGGTCAGTCGAAGTCGGCCAGATCGTCGCCGAATGCCAAAACTTCACACGCGACCTGGTGAACGAGCCCGGCAATCGCATGACCCCGACCATGCTCGCCGACCGCGCAAAGAAGATGTGCGATGAAGTCTGCCTGAACTGCGAAATTTACGGCGCCGACAAGCTCAAGGAGTTGAAGATGGGCGCCTTCTGGTCGGTGGCCCAGGGCTCGGACGAAGAGCCGCGCCTGATCATCATGAAATACGATCCTGCTGGCGCACCCTCTGATCGCGTGCTCGGCCTGGTCGGTAAGGGCATCACCTTCGATACCGGCGGAATCTCCATCAAGCCCGCGGAAAACATGGAGAAGATGAAGTACGACATGGCTGGCGGTGCCGCCATGATCGGCACCATGCGGGCCATCGCGCTACTGAAGCCAAAGGTAAAGGTGATCGGGATCGTCTGCGCTACCGAGAACATGCCGAGCGGAAAGGCGCAGAAGCCCGGCGACGTGCAGATCGCGATGAATGGTAAATCCATAGAGGTCATCAACACCGACGCCGAAGGCCGCCTGGTGCTCGCCGACGGCCTGCATTACGCGAAGCAGTTAGGCGCAACGCACCTCGTCGACGCCGCGACACTGACCGGAGCAGTTGTGGTCGCGCTGGGCTCGGTTGCGGCTGGCGTCTTCTGCAATGACGAAACCTATTACCAGGAATTCGCGGGAGCGCTCAAGAAGTCTGGCGAAAAGATGTGGCGGTTGCCCGTCGATTCCGACTACACCGAGCTCATCAAGTCCGAAATCGCCGACGTGAAGAACACCGGCGGACGCTGGGGCGGCGCGATCACCGCAGCGATGTTTCTGAAGGAATTTGTCGAGGACACACCATGGATTCACCTCGACATAGCCGGCACGGCATGGATCGAGAACAAGCAGCCTTGGATCGCCGTGGGACCGAGCGGCCTGCCGGTGCGGACCTTAGTTGAGTTCGCTATGAACTTTGGTCAGGGGCTCACAAGCGCGACAGGAGAGCCTGAGCGGAAGTCGCACTAAGTCAATCGCCGGAACCGACGAGGCGCAGAAGCGGGCGGATCTAGGTACAGGGCTCTAGTCGAGCAAATCTGGAGGGGATGATCGTTTATCAGTAATTTTTCAGCGTTCATCAGTACGCAAATGAATTGGCAGCCCGTGGTGATGTCTGTCACTGTAATTGCGAAAAGTCGCTGGTAGTCTGCGTCCGATTTGTTCTCGAGAGCTGTGGAACAGATTGCCCGGCTATCTCGGGGGAGGAAGCTGGGCAAGGGCGAGGCGCAATGCGCTTCGCCCTTTAGCTTTTATATTCCCGGAACGCTGCCCCTCTCGGTGCCCTACATCTGCAAGCTTTTCGCAGATGTGGGTCCTAGTTCTGACCAGCGACGGCTTCTACATCACTGGTGGCGCTTCCACTCCCATCACGGCGAGCACGCGAATGAGTTCCCGTCGAACAACCGTTGCCGTTGCCATGAGGAAGTGCTTCCGGGCATCGTCGGGCTCGTGAAGGATGTGGTGCCGATGGTAGAAATTGTTGAACTGCTGCGCCATCTGGAACGCGTGCTTCGCGAGATAGGCAGGTTCGGCCTGTGCGATGCACTGGTCGATGACGTACGACGTCTGCGACGCCAGCAACCATAGCTGCCAGATCTCCGTGCCAGTCTCGTCCTCAAAGAAGCGCTTGAAATCGGCGCCCTTCGACAGAACTTCTTCCGGCGTAGTGTTTCCTTTCCGAAAGATGTTGCTGGCGCGAACAATTGCGTACTGCGCATAAGGACCGGTTTCGCCTTCAAACGCAAGCGCGTCCTTCAGATCGAAGGCGATGACGGTGGGTCGTGTGAACTTAAGCATGAAATAGCGCAGGGCGCCCATCGCAATCTGCTTGGCGATATTGCGGCGCTCAGCTTCTTCAAGTTCAGGATGCCGCGAATCGACCTCGGCAAGCGCCTTCTCGATCAGCTTGTCCATCAGGTCGTCGGCCTTCACGCCGAACCCCTTGCGTCCGCTGACCTCGATGTAAGACTTGCCCTGATCTTCGGCACTGACCTCGTAGCCAAGTTCCATCGCGCAACGTGGCGTAAGCGCGACCATCTCGTAGGAGAAGTGCGTGTAGTGCGCGGCCTGGTCTTCGTACCCGAGCAGGCGAATGGCCTCTTTCACCGTCTCCTGCGGGTCTGCCTGGCGGGTGTCGATCACGTTGTAAATTTCGGCGACGCCGCCGAAGTGCGGATGATCGGTCTCGCCGCGATCGGGGTCGACGGAAATCCACGCCTGCTTGTGGTTCGGATATTCGAAGAACCGCTTGTACCCAAAATCCATTCCAAGCACGCCGAACTTCCACATGTGATACGCGATGTCTTTGCCGACATAGCCGACGGTGCCGTTGGAGCGCACGATGACCTTGGCTTCTTCGTCGGGACCTTCGGTTGACTTCTCCCGGCCGGCGCGTGTCATCACCCAGCAACCCTTGTTCTTCCCTTCAGTCTCGAAGTACAGGACGCCTTTGCCTTTGAGCTGCTCGAACGCTTTCGCCCAGAAGTGCAAGTGAAGGATCTCGCTTTCGCGCGGCAGGAAGTCGTACTCGATCTTGAGCCGGTCCATCGTCTCGAGATGGCGGCGCAGAACGGCGGTCGAGATCAGTTCGGCGATCTCGGCGTATTCGTTGCCGCCCTTCTCGATGGCGTGAAGGGCTTCGCCGCGAGTGCGTTCGTTGGCTTCTTCCTGCTTGTACCACTGCGAGACGCGAGCGTAGAGGTCCCAACAGTAGAAATCAAATTTGGGATCGGAAGCAATGAGCGCGGCGATCTCCGCTTTCGACTTCTTCTCGATGTGAATGAATCCCACGACGACGTCGGCGACCTGGACGCCAGTGTTGTCGATGTAGTTCTGGACATCGACCTCGCGCCCGGCGGCGCGCAGCAGAAGGACGAATGTGTCGCCGAGAATGGAGTTGCGCAGGTGGCCGATGTGCGCGGCCTTGTTCGGATTGATCGAGGTGTGCTCGACCAGGATTTTGCCGGGATGCTCGAACGGAACCGGATGCTCGCGGCCGGTGACAAGTTCTGCGGCCAGTGCGGCACGGTCCACCTTGGCATTAATGTATCCGGCACCGGCGACCTCGAACGGTTGGAAGCCTTCGAGCGCCGGGATGGAGGCGACGATCTCGTCGGCGATTTTTCGCGGAGCCTTTCGGAGTTTTTTCGCCAACTCGAAGGAAAACGGCAGGGCGTATTCACCCATTTCGACCTTGGGTGGCTGTTCGACCACGATATTTGCGAGTTCGACCTGGTATTTTTCGCGGAGGAAGGCGCGGATATGGCTGATTAGGCGACGCTGAAGAAGACGATACACGCTGGCTTGTTCTCTATGGGAATCTTCGTAAGAGGCTGTAAAAACAAGCGATTATAACAAATGCGTCAGATTGACCCTGACGGCGCGACCACCTATGATGAAAGTTTCGGCGGTAGCGCGCGTCTCGATCAGTGAGTCCAGGTTCTCCCATGCGCATTGCTTACCTTAATTGTTTCAGTGGGATCAGCGGCGACATGTTTGCCGGCGCGTTGGTGGACGCCGGAGTGTCGCCGGGTTTGCTGCGCCAGGCGGTTCAAGCACTGAACGTGGGAGCCGAATTGGAGATCACGCGAACCCTGCGCAACGGGATCGCCGCAACGAAGGTCGATGTCATCGTGAACGGCGAGAAGGATTTGCCGCGCGAAGAGTTCTGGGAAAAACAGCACGGACATTCGCACGAGCACGTGCATCATCACACGGATAACGAATCACATGGTCACGCGCACTCGCATGATCAGACTCATCCGCACCGCCATGAGCACCGATCGTTGAAAGAGATCAGGCAGATCATCTCGGCGGCACCGATTGCGGAGAGCGCGAAGACGCTTGCGGTCAAGATGTTTGAAACCCTCGGCGTGGCTGAAGCAAAAGTCCACGACAAAGATCTCGCGAGCATTCACTTTCACGAAGTCGGTTCCGTCGATGCGATCGTCGACATCGTTTGCGCGGCGGTAGGGGCGGAGTCGCTCGGCGTCGACGAGTGGCGATGCTCCGCTCTGAACGTCGGAGGCGGCGTGGTGCACTGCGGGCACGGCACGCTGCCCGTGCCTGCGCCCGCCGTGGTGGAGATGTTGCGCGACGTTCCGGTGTACTCGTCGGGCGTGCAGAAAGAACTCGTTACCCCAACGGGCGCGGCGATTGTGCAAACCCTGGTGAAAAGCTTCGGCGACTTCCCTGCCATGAAGATCCAGGCGTCGGGCTTGGGTGCGGGCGCACGCGATCTGCCGGGACAGCCTAACGTGCTGAGGCTGACGATTGGCGAAGCGGTCGCACGATCGGTGGAGAGTTCTGAGAGCGAGCACTCCGTCACAGTTCTCGAAGCGACAATCGACGACATGACGCCGCAGGTCTTCGGATATGTATTAGAAAAGCTGCTACAGAACGGTGCGCTCGACGCATTCGGCCTGCCGGTACAGATGAAGAAGAACCGTCCGGGAATGCTGTTGACCGTTCTTGCACGCAACGAAGACGCCCAGCATCTCGCCGATCTGATCTTCGCGGAGACAACCACCATTGGCCTTCGCACGAGACGCGAGCAACGGATCACGTTGCCTCGCGAGTGGGTTCCGGTGGAAACGCGCTGGGGAACGGTGCGCATCAAACTGGCGCAGTTGCACGGCGAGGAGACGAACGCCGCACCCGAATTTGAAGATTGCCGGAGGCTCGCGGAAGAGCATCGCGTCCCATTGAAACTGGTAATGCAGGATGCGATGCGGGCTTATCTGGAGCAGAAGGAAGCGGCCGGCATGAACGAATCAGGCACCCGGTAGCTGGTAACCGGTAGCCTGAAGTTTTTGGATTCAACCATGACAGAAAAAAGCGGGAACAAGTTTTACATCACTACCCCGATCTACTACGTAAACGCGCGACCCCACATCGGCCACACATACACAACGATTGTTTGCGATGCGCTGGCGCGGCGGCATCGCCTGTTGGGCGATGACACCTTCTTCCTCACCGGGACCGACGAGCACGGGCAGAAGATCGAGCGCTCGGCCAATGCCGCCGGAAAATCGCCGCAGCAGTTTACCGACGAAGTGACGGCCGAATTCAAGTCGCTGTGGGACCGCATGGGTCTCACCTACGACAAGTTCATTCGCACCACCAGCGCCGAACACAAGCGCGGCGTCCAGAAAATGTTCACCGTGCTGCAGGAGCGCGGATACATTTACAAGGGCTCTTACAGCGGCCAGTACTGCGTTTACGACGAACTCTATGTCGAAGGCGGCCCGGGCACGGTTTGCCCCGATTGCGGACGCGTGACCGAAACCGTGCAGGAGGAAAATTATTTCTTCAAACTCTCGGCCATGGAAGAGCCGCTGCTGCAGTACTACACCGAGCATCCGGACTTCATTCGTCCGGAGACCCGTCGCAACGAAGTGATCTCGTTCGTGCGCGGCGGCCTCCGCGATCTCTCCATCTCGCGCACCACATTCAAGTGGGGCATTCCGGTTCCCAACGATCCCGGGCACGTCATTTACGTATGGCTCGACGCGCTCTGCAATTACATTACGGCGCTGGGCTACGGCTCTGACGACACTTCCCTGTTCGATCGCTACTGGCCTGCCGACGTGCACATGATCGGCAAGGAGATCGTGCGCTTCCATTGCGTTTACTGGCCGGCATTTCTGCTGGCCGCAGGGCTACCGCTACCTAAGTCGATTGTTGCGCATGGCTGGCTGCTCTTTGAAGAAAGCAAGATGTCGAAATCGCGAGGCAACATCGTGCGCAGCCAGACCATTCTCGACACGCTCGGCGCCGACGCGCTGCGGTATTTCCTGATGCGCGAAATCGTCTTCGGGTCGGACGGGTCGTTCTCGTTCGACGCCCTCGTGCAGCGCTTCAACAGCGATCTGGCGAACGGACTTGGCAATCTTGCCAGCCGCACGCTCTCGATGATCACGCGATACTTCAAGAGCGAAGTTCCGTATCCGTCAGCGGCGGCTTCGCGAACGAAGGCGGACGAAGCGATTGCGATGCTTGCGGGAGAGACGATCGCGGAATTCCATCGTCAGTGGGAGGACTTCCAGTTCTCGCGTGCCCTGGAGACCGCGTGGGGACTGGTGAGCGCCGTCGACAAATACATTGTCGAGACGCAGCCATGGGCGGTCGCGGAGAAAAGCGACGACGAGAGCCGCTCTCGGCTGGGAACAATTTTGTATACCGCCGCCGAAGCGCTACGGATTGTAACCGCGCTCGCGCACCCGGTCATTCCGGACTCGACGGCGAAGATCTGGGCGCAGTTGGGCCTCGGCGATATTAAAAAGGCCAAGCTCGACAAAATCGCCTGGGGACAGTTGCACGTCGGCACCAGGTTGGGAAAGGTCGAGCCTGTTTTCCCGCGCGCCGACAAGAGCACCATTGAAAGGATGCAACAGATGGAAATGGAACGTAGCGCCGCGACCGTCGCGGCGTCCGACGACAAGAAACAGCCTGCCGGAACCGGCGCCGAAGCCGGCCAGGCAGCGACACAGGCCGCGGTTGGAGCATCGGCACAGAACGCTCCCGCGGCTCCGGCCACAGCGCCTGCTCCCGCGCCAGCCATGCCGGCATCTCCTGCCGACGTCAAGCCAATGATCACCATCGACGACTTCGCGAAGATCGAATTGCGCGTCGCCCAGGTGAAGTTCGCCGAAAAGGTGAAGGGTGCCGATAAATTGCTCCGCCTTGAGATCGATCTCGGATACGAGCAACGCCAGATTGTCGCCGGCATCGCGAAAGCTTACGATCCCGAGAAATTGATCGGGCGCAAGATCGTCATAGTCGCCAACCTCCAGCCGCGCAAGCTGCGCGGGCTCGAATCGAATGGCATGTTGCTCGCGGCCAGCGTCGGTGAAGAGGGCCAACCGGTGCTCGCCGGATTCCTCGAAGACGTTCCGGTCGGAGCGAAATTGAAATAGTCGAGCCACCGTGCCAACACGCCGTCGTGCCATTTACTTCAGGTTCATGGCGACGATGGCACGATAACCCGATCTCACGATGTATATCGATTCTCACGCACATATCGAAGGAAAGCAGTTCGAGCAGGATCGCCCAGCGATGCTCGAGCGCGCGCGTGCAGCCGGACTATCGGCGTTGCTCGCAATCGGCAACGGCGAAGGGCCGGGAACCGGCACGCTCGATTGCGCGGTGAAGTTCGCCGACGAGTTCGATTGGATTTACGCGACGACCGGGATTCATCCGCACGAGGCGAGGTTGGCGACACAGGCGGATTATGACGAGATGGAGCGCTTGGTCCGGCATCCGAAGCTGCTGGCGTGGGGCGAGATTGGGCTCGATTACTGGTACGAGCACTCGCCGCGAGAGGTCCAGCAGAAGGTCTTCGTCGAGCAGATGGAGATGGCCCGTGCGGCGAAGAAGCCCATCATCATTCATTGCCGTCCGTCCCAGAACGGGCAGGACGCGTGGGACGATTGCCTTCGACTGCTGCGCGAGCACTGGCAATCTTCGGGGTTGCGCGGCGTAATGCACTGCTTTACTGGCGAACTGGAGCATGCGCGGGCGTCGCTTGACCTGGGCTTCAATCTCTCGTTCGCGGGAAACCTGACCTATCCCAAGGCGCAGAACATTCGCGATGCTGCGAAAATGGTTCTTCCGGATCGCTATTTTGTTGAGACCGATTGTCCTTACCTGGCGCCAATTCCCTACCGGGGCAAGCGGAATGAGCCTGCGTTCGTGGTGGAGACGGCGAAGGCGCTTGGGGAGCTGCGCGGGATGGCACGGGATGAAGTGGGGGCGCAGACGGCGGAGAACTTTTGCCTGTTCTTCGGACTACCGGCGGGTGGAAGCAAAGCATAACCCTCGCTGCGCTCTTGATGAAAAGATGCAGCGGGTGAGATCAGTCATTCTGAAATTTCGAAAGTTTCAGCCGAGTGCCGGGATTACTAAGATTTCCGCCCCTCTGGTACATTGGTTACAGACCTTATGGCCGAAAACTCCTTTGACATTGTGAGCAAAGTTGACCTTCAGGAGGTCTCCAACGCCATTCAGCAGGCGCTCAAGGAGATTCACCAGCGCTACGACCTGAAGGATTCGAAGTCGAACATCGAACTCGAAGGCAAGGACGCGATCATTCTCACCTCCGCCGACGATTACAAACTCAAGGCCGTAACCGACGTCCTGCAGACGAAGCTCGTCAAGCGCGGTGTTCCGCTCAAGGCGCTCGACTACGGCAAGATCGAACCCGCGGCAGGAAGCACAGTTCGGCAGCGCGTGGCCATGCAGCAAGGCATCCCGACCGAAAAGGCGCGCGAGATCGTCAAGGTCGTTAAAGACACGAAGAAGAAGGTACAGGCGTCGATCCAGGGCGACACCGTGCGCGTGAGCGGCAAGGATCGCGACACGCTGCAGGAGATCATCGCCGTACTCCGACAGAAGGATTTCGGCATCGACATGCAGTTCACGAACTATCGCTCGAATTGAGCGCGGAAAGGTTCCGGAGTGAACGGGCAGGCCCTCAGCAACGCGAAGGAAGTATTCGAACTGCTGCGCGACGATCTTGAGGCGATCGAGCGCGAGTTCGGGCGGGATACCGTCTCGAACGTCGTCGCGATCACCGAGATCGGCGAATACCTCCGTGGCGGTGGCGGTAAACGAATCCGTCCCGTCCTGCTCCTCCTCTCTTCCAAGCTGACCGGTTATACCGGGCGGCGCGCCACCCAACTTGGCGCCGTAGTTGAAATCATCCACACCGCAACGCTGGTTCACGACGACATCATCGACGAAGCCCAGACGCGCCGCGGGCGCCCGGCCGCCAACACGCAATGGGGAAACTCCAAGTGCGTGCTCGCCGGCGACTGGCTCTACATGCAGGCATTCAAAATCGCCGTTCAGGAGCGCAATTTCCGCGTCCTCGATGTGCTCATCGACCTTACCCAACAAATGGTCGAGGGCGAGTTGCTGCAGATCGAAAAGCTCGGCAAGGCAATCTCGCAGCAGGAACACCTCGACCTGATCTTTCGGAAGACCGCGTGCCTTTTTTCAACCTGCATGCAGTTGGGCGGGATTCTTGGGGGGACAACGGAAGAACAACTCACGCGCCTCGGCAGTTACGGTCGCAACGTCGGCATGGCTTTCCAAATTGTCGATGACGTTCTCGACCTGACCGCTT
Organism: Terriglobia bacterium; assembly: GCA_032252755.1. Lineage (NCBI taxonomy): Bacteria > Pseudomonadati > Acidobacteriota > Terriglobia > Terriglobia bacterium. The sequence goes on along the minus strand of JAVUPY010000042.1, from coordinate 21,763 downwards.
CGGAAGAAGTGTTGGGCAAGCCAGTAGCCAGCGATCTTCGCGAAGGCAAGGCGACGCTCGCGGTGATTCATGCTTACGAGCACGGGTCTCCGGAAGAGCGCCGCAAAGTCCAGAAGGTGCTCGACGATCGCGCACTGAACGGGATCAGCCACGCAGACATCATCTCCATTTTGAACCGGCATGGATCGCTGGAATTCGCCAACTGCATGGCAGCGCGATACGCCGAAGCGGCGCGACACGATCTGCGAGACTTCCCCGAAAACGAATTCAAGCGGGCGCTGCTGTGGATTCCCGACTTCGTCGTCGCGCGAGAGAAGTAAGACTCCCGAATCCTTCCAGGAAAGCAGATTCTCGGCGGGGCTGCGCCGTAATTACATATCTCGAACCTGAAGATTAGTCCTGCAGCAGGGTCACTTCGGCCGTATCGATATTCTGCAGTGTGGGTACAAGCCGGGGACGCTGGACTCTCTGGACAGCGAAGTTAGCCGAAAGACTGTTTTCCCGATTCGCTTCTACGTGCCACTGAACGCTCCGCGTCAGAACCGGCAGGAACTCGGCAGCCAATAACCCAAAATCAATTGGGATACCGCCGGAATGCTCCCACTGCATTCGCAGCGTACCGATTCGCTCCAACCGGGTAGTCAATGGGAACTCCAACGCCACTCCTCTTCGCGGCATAACGACGCGCTCAAGATGGTCGAGTTCAGGGACGGCGAGAGAGACCTCCGCAAAGCCGAAACCCGTAAACAGTTCTGAAATTACCCGTCGCAGTTCTCCCATCGACTCCGGCGGATTCTTCTCAAGCGCAGCTGCTATTTCCCGTAACTCCACGTGCGCTTCGGCCGTGTAGCGATGTTCGAGAATCTTGCAAATGACTCGTGCGAAGAGCGGGAATTCGTCATAACGAAATGCTCGAATCACGTGTCCACCCGTGATGAGTGCGAGTACAACCGCGACTGGCGACCACAAAGGCCCCATGACGACGAGCATCGCCAGGCAGGAGAACGCAAATGCAATCGCCACCAGCGCCGAGGCGCTCTGGCCGTGAGAGAGATCCCGGTCCAGTAATCGATGATGCATGTGGCGGCGATCAGGCCTAAAGACAGGATTCGCCGTCAAAACGCGGCGAGTGCTTGAAATGAAGACCTCGGCCAGCGGATGGGCCAGGGCCAGCAGGCAGACGATCCAGCCGAGCCAGGAAGCTTGCAGCAGGCGAATAGAAATCGCACTGATGAGAATTCCGAGGGTGAGACTGCCGGAATCGCCGAGAAAGATTGTGGCGGGCGGAAGATTGAAGCGAAGGAACCCAAGTACCGCACCAGCCAGCGCGGCGGCCACGATCGCGGTGTCGTGCTCTCCAAACCGCAGCGCCGCCACCAGCATTGCCACAATGGTACAGGTCGCGGAACCCGATGCCAGGCCGTCGAGGCCGTCTACCAGGTTGATCGCGTTCGTGACCGTGACAGTCCAGACGAGAGTTGCGAAGAAGGATAAGATCAAACCTGCATCGCCAGCACCGAAGGGAATGCGGATACCGAGTGCGAACAAAATTACCGCGCCGATCACCTGGCTCAGAAGTTTCCAGGATGCGCGCACGCCGCGCAAATCATCAACCAGGCCGACCCCAAACATCCATGCGGCGGGAATGAGCGCGATGTTGTAGAACTTCGAACTCCACCCGGAGCGGATGAGAATACCCGCAGTCACAGCAACGCTGACGAAAATAGCCACGCCACCCAGCCGAGGAAGAGGGATTTGGTGAACGTGCCGTTCCGATTCCGGCCCCGCCATCCAACCCCGAGATCGCGCCAACCGCCTGACAACCCACGTCAGGGCCAGCGAGATGGCCAGCGCCGCACTGGCCACGCTGGCAAAAACCCAAAACACCGACTCGCTCCTCCTCCGCACCGAAACGCAAGTGCGGCCCAAGGTGCGATGTTTTCACCTCATGCGCGATGGCACAATGATCGGAGTCAACCTGAAAGGCCTTGTTTCCCAAATTGGGAAACAGTTCCATTTTGGGAATGGACGACGGATTTTACTTGACTACACGACGGAAAATTTCTCTCTCTCCAGCCTCTCCCGAAAATACGGAAGCGACAGCTTCAGTCCCGTCTCGAGATCAATCGTCGGACTCCATCCCAGCAAAGCTTTCGCTTTCGAGATATCCGGACGTCTCTGGACGGGATCGTCCTCCGGCAGCGGTTCGAAACGTACTTTGCTCGTCGAACCTGTTACCCGCAGCACGACTTCGGCGCATTCCAGCATGGTGAACTCGCCCGGGTTTCCGATGTTGACCGGCAGGTGCTCGCACGAGCGCGCCAGGCGCAGGATACCTTCGATTTCGTCGGAGACGTAGCAGAAGCTGCGTGTCTGCCTGCCGTCGCCGTAGACAGTCAGGTCGTCGCCGCGCAGCGCCTGTTTCATGAAGTTCGAAATCACTCGGCCGTCGTTCAATTGCAGGCGCGGGCCGTAGGTGTTGAAGATGCGGACGATTCGCGTATCCACCTTGTGATAACGGTGATAGGCCATGGTTACGGCCTCGGCGAATCTTTTCGACTCGTCGTACACCGACCGCGGGCCGATTGGATTGACGTTGCCCCAGTAGCTTTCAGGCTGCGGATGCACCGTGGGATTGCCGTAACACTCCGAAGTCGACGAGAGAAGAAACCTGGCGTTGTATTTCCGCGTGAGATCCAGCGAGTTGAATGTGCCGGCGGCCCCCACAGCGAGCGTCTCAAGCCCGTGGCGCATGTAATCGACCGGACTGGCCAGCGAGGCGAAGTGAAAAACGTAATCAATTTTTCCAAAGTCGAAGGGCTTGCAGATATCGTGCTGTTCGAGAGTGAATCGCGGTTCGTTGGCGAGGTGCTCAAGGTTGTACACGCGCCCGGTCAGAAGGTTGTCGACAGCAATGACGGAGGCCCCATCCGCGAGGAGGGCATCGCAAAGATGGGAGCCTAAAAATCCAGCACCACCGGTTACCAGTGCTCGCATGAAGACCTCAGAAAATAGTCAGCCAACTACTCTGATGCGGGTATCGGGGGCAAGGGTGTTTGGAATGCGCGCGGCAGTGCTCACCGGAGAACAGCGGAAATGGTCGTCGGGGGCGGGGTTAACCAGTGGTAGACTTCGGCATCCCGAAGGCGGATGCCACGTTCATCTTTAGCAGAAAGCACGGGGCTGCCCTCGATCGGCCACCCGATCGCAAGATCCGGGTCGTTCCACAGGATGGTGCGCTCGTGGGGAGCGGCGTAGTAGTCAGTTGCCTTGTACTGGACCTCCGCGGAGTCCGACAACGCGAGGAATCCGTGTGCGAATCCGGGGGGGATCCAGATCATCTGGGCCTGTTCGCTCGCCAGCCGAACCCCGTTCCAGCTGCCGAACGATGGGGACACGCGTCGGAGATCGACTGCGACATCGAAGATTTCGCCCTGCAGCACGCGAACCAGTTTTCCCTGGGGTTGGCGGATCTGGTAATGCAAACCGCGCAGAACATTGCCTCGCGAACGGGATTGATTATCCTGCACGAAACGAACATTCGGAACAAGCCTGTCGAACTTTGCCTGGTTGTAACTCTCGAAGAAATAGCCTCGGTCATCGCGGAAGACCTCCAGTTGCAGCAGGAGCACTCCCGACGGAAATTCTTCGACAATTTGCATTGGTCCTGATCACCAATGTTATCCGGGCCGAACCGGGGGAGGCGAGACATAAAAATCGGACGTAAACGGTATTCCCAAAATGGGAATTCGCACCTGACAGGCAGTCGGCTCGCGGCAAACGTAGGTCCCGAGACTTGATGCCTCTATCTCTTCAATAACTTCGCCCGTTAGTGTGCGTATTCCACTTCAACTCAGCAGCGTTTCCGTTCGTTTTGGTTATGCTAGACTCTCGTCAGTAATCGGAAAGTTAACGCTGGTTTGCACCGAGCGGAGAATGAAGTTGGCGCAATTTCGGATCGGTCTTCTCCTTCTGCCGATAGTGCTCGGCGTGTTTGCGCTCGCACAAGAACCAGCGACTGCTGACGCAACCTCCACCACGTCCTCGGCCACGACACAAACGCCCGGTACCGCCGGCACATCAGGCACTATTCCCGGACCGATCATGGGTCCACTCTCCCCAGGCGACCTGATCGATTACTCGGTCTATGGCGTGCAGGAGATGACACAGCGGACCCGAATCGACGGTTCGGGGAACGTTTATCTGCCGCTGCTGGGCAACGTTCCGCTTGCCGGGCTCACAACCGAGCAGGCGCAGAAGAAGCTCGAAGACCTCCTCGTCTCCGGAGGATTTCTCCGCAATCCCCACGTAACCGTTTCTGTAGCCGAATATGCGAATGGCATCTCCCTGCTGGGGGAAGTTGTGCGGCCCGGAATTTATCCGGTGGCGGGCCCGCGTCGGCTCTATGATGTGCTCGCGGCAGCCGGCGGTTTGACTCCCAACGCCGGCAACAAGATCACGATCGCGCCGAAGGATTCGTCGAGGGCCTCTGAGGTCGTCCGAATCACAAGGGATCCGTCGAAATCGGCCAGGGAAAACGTCCTGGTTAACCCCGGCGACACCGTGATCATTTCGAAGGCCGACGTCGTGTACGTCGTAGGAGAGGTCGTAAACCCGAGCGGATTCATGCTCGACGGCGCAGAACCATTAACCGTTCTGCAAGTGATCGCCATGGCCCACGGCACAAGTCACGATGCCAAACTTGACAAGACGCGCATTATCCGCAAAACCGATAAAGGACGTGTCGAGATTCCGGTTGCGCTGTCAAAAATCATGAGCGCCAAGGCGAAGGATATTCCGCTGCAGGCCGATGACATCGTCTTCGTCCCCTCGAGCACTGCCAAATCAGCTGCGCGGCGCACTATCGACACTGCCATCTCGTTGGCAACGGGGGTGACATTGATTCACGCGTCGCGCCCATAAGACGTGTCCTGCCGGACAGCAATTTTAATTTCAGCAGTCTTCTGCAGCCGGCACTACACACGCCCGCGTTTGCTCAGCCTCGCGAGTCCCCACTTCAAAGTCAGGTAAACGGCACCCAGCGCCACGAGCCCCAGCACAATTGCCCACCCGATGTTGCTCATACAGCCCCCGTTCCAGAAATCTCGATTGTGGCCCCAAGGTGTCGGGGATTCTGTCACACCGTTCTGCTGCCGGATGTGATCCGAATCACGCCGCAAACCAAGGTCACGTCACGAAATCGTGATACTGGAATCGAGCATTACGCACAAACGGCGTGCCTGAGTGTTATCGTATTCCCCTGCAACTCTCGCCAGTGCAAGTGTGGGGAAAACAATTGAAGTCATGGCCAACGTGTGTGCCATTCGGTACCGGCGGGTGGAGTCGTTTCGGCAGATCAACTCTCCAGGAGTCGTGATGACATTTACCAAGGCTATCGCCACAGCAAAACGAGTTCGAATTCTCATGGCAGCAGCAATCTTGTTCACGCCACTACTCGTAATGGCGCAAGCGGCTTCGGTTCCCGGCAATCTTACCGATGACCTGCGCGAGTTCGTCCAGATCCCGGCTGTTCCCGGATACGAGCAGCAACTGGCTGGCGCAATCGCGACAAAGCTGAAGGCGTTTTCCCCACACACGGATATGGCGAGCAATGTCATCGTTACGGTCGGCAAGGGTTCTCCGCGACGGCTGATCGTTACCGCGATCGATGAGCCCGGCTTCGTAGCCAGCGGTATTACTCCGGAAGGTTACGTGACCGTGCAGCGCTTGCCGCAAGCGGGAAATCTGCCGCTATTCAACGAACTCTACTCGGCGCAGCCCGTCATGATTGGCACGAATCAGCACTCGTGGCTGAATGGAGTGGTAGCGGGACTTTCGATTCACCTGATGCCGCAGCGCCAGCACCCTCCTTCGGCCGCTGACCTCGACAACATGTACATCGATCTCGGGGCGAATAATGAAGCGGAAGTCCGCGCCAGCGGTGCAGATGTTCTGAGCCCGATTGCCATCGACCGCCAGTTCTACGAAATGGCCGATGGAGAGTGGACGGCCCCCGCCATCGGAGATCGTTTCGGAGCGGCTGCCCTGGTCGACGTTCTGCGAAGCCTCGATCGCTCAAAACTTCAGGGGACGACGACGTTTGCATTTGTCACCCAGCAGTGGCTCGGCGCGCGAGGTCTCCAGCGCGAGCTTTATGAGCTTCATCCCGACGAAGTCATATACGTGGGCCGTTGCATGCGTGCGCCCGCCTTCGGGCCACAAAGTGAAAACGCGCCATCCTTTCAGCATCACCCCGGAGACGGAGTGCTGGTCGCAAGTGACAAGCCCGAGAATGCCGGCGCATTCGGGGAGGAATTGGAAAAGCTTGGAAGCGAGCACAACCTCAAGGTCACTACGGATTTCTCCGCTCCGCTGCTCCCGCGCGGCGGCTACATCCTGCAACCGAAGCTGCCGGAGCGAACGGTGCATCTCGCCGTTGCAACGGACTGGCCCTCGACGCCCGCCGAAGTGCTGCAATCCGGCGATGTCGCTTCCCTTGCCTCGCTCCTTGAGGTGTACCTCGGCTCGACCCCTGCCCCTCATCTCAAAGCGGCCACCACACTTCCGGAACCGCCTGCCCCTCAGAAGCCGCGGACAGCTCCGTCGACCGACGAAGTTTTGCACCGGCTGATCGAGACCTATGCCGCGAGCGAGCACGAGGGGAACATGCGCTCCACGGTGGAAGCCTTGTTACCGCCGTGGGCGAAGCCCGTGATGGACGATGGCGGAAACCTCGTTCTGCACCTTGGATCGTCCTCGCCGAAACCTTCCGGGAGGATCGCGATTGTCGCGCACATGGACGAGATCGGCTACGAGGTGAAATCCGTACTGCCCGATGGCCGCCTCGAACTGAAGGACGAGGGCGGTGGCATCTGGAGTTACTTCCTCGGACACCCCGCGCTCGTTCACTCCTCCAACGGAATGCATCCCGGCGTGCTGGAATTGCCGGAGGGCTGGGATAAGCCGGGGTTCCAGTTCCCGCGCGGGCGTGGCTTCACCGTCCGGATGGATGTCGGCGCGAAGAACCCGGACGAAGTGGCTAAGCTCGGCATCAAGCCCGGAGATTTCATCACCGTCCCGAAGAAGTACCGCAAGTTGCTCGCGAGAAAAGCCAGTGGACGAGCCATGGATGATCGCGTGGGCTGCACGGCGCTGATCAACGCCGTGTGGGCTCTCGGGGCCACCGCACCACCAAACTTAGGCAATCGCGACATTACTTTCATCTGGTCCACGCGCGAGGAACTTGGCCTCTTCGGCGCCGCGGCCGCTGCTAAAGACTTCGCGGCAAAGAACGAGACCCCGACGTACGTGTTCGCCGTAGATACGTTCGTTAGCGCCGATTCGCCGTTGGAGTCGAAGCGATTTGCCGATGCCCGCGTCGGACGAGGCTTCGTCGTTCGAGCTGTCGATAACTCGAACATTGTGCCTCGCAACCTCGCCGAGAAGGTCGTCTCGATTGCCCGCGCAAACAACATACCTGCGCAATATGGCGTTACCGGCGGCGGAAATGACGGTGCGGCATTTCTGATGTACGGCAGTACCGACGTCGCGCTCGGATGGCCATTGCGTTACGCTCACTCCCCAGGCGAAGTCGTCGATGTTCGAGATGTGGAGGCTCTCGGCAGGATCATTGCCGCAGTGGCGAGAAGTTGGTAGGGGAACAGAGCGCCGCTGGGCGGCTTCGATGCGGCCGTACGTCGGGGTGCGTGCTGGGCGCTACGGGAACCCAGAAAGGGCGCGCCCAGCAAAACTACTCCACGCCCGACGGTCAGACCGTTGTACGACGTCCCGTGATGATCTGGATGGCCAGAACAGCCAGGGCCGCCACGAGGAGAATCCAGACGAAAGAGCCAATCGTGTAAACGCCGACCAGGCCCAGAAGCCACGCAATCAGCAGAATTACGAAGATGGTCCAAAGCATATTGTCACCTCCGAACTAGTAAGATGCGACCTGTTGGTGGCTTGCCTTGTATGCTACTGCTCACGCTGAATTTCAAGGACTTAGCGGAGTACAACGTCAGGTTTGACTCGGAATATATGGCACCTCGGTGCCAAAGGCTCCACTACCCGTTTACTATCGCATTGCCCGATCCGATCGTGACTGGGATCTGTTCAAGCCCACTAGGCACCGGTTGAAAATTTCCCGGAGCAGACCCAGTCGGAAGTTCCGTCGTCATTGAACGTCCCCGAGCAGGTGCCCGAACCCTTATTACTTTTGTGTTTCCCGGTGCCGCCTGTCATCTTCCACTTTTCCGCTGCTGTCTTTTTCGCGAGACTCCCCGTTGCTTTGTACGTGTAGTAAATTTTCTCCCCGTCGGCCATGGTTACGATCATGCGGCCATGAGTCTGAAAGGAGCCGTTCCACATTTCTTGAATTTCAGTGAATACCCCCGTTTTTTCGCCAGTCTTGCCGGAAACCACGTTGCAGTTGCCTTGGGCAACGCCGTAGCTGTGACCAGGCGTATCACCGATCTCATATTGCTGGTCGACAGGTTTCGCGCAGTGCCACTTCGTTTCGAGACTGCTTTGGGCGACCGCCAAGGAAGCGAAGACCAGCACGAATGATGCAACAGCTGTCAGGTTGCGCACGCTCACTCTCCGTTATGTTGTGAATGATTGGGTATCGAAACTCTACTTCATCAAATCGGGCCAGTCACCATTTAACAGTTGGCCGACACTCCCCTCTGCTCTAGTTCTGAAGGGATTGACAGCGCAACTGGCGGTGGCTCAAGCCTTCCTTTGGCTTCTGTGGAGTAGTCCTGCTCGATAGGCGGTAAGCGGATTTATCATCACAAAATGAAAATCTATTTGGGTTTTGCTGAATCTGCTGGTAACAGCAGTTGGATTAGACGGCACCAAGATTACTGAAGATGGGCAAGATAATCAGCAAATCGGCACCAGCGTGGAACAGAGCCGAGCCCCACAAACTGCCGGTCTTCTGCATTAGCCAGCCCCAAGCGATCGAAGCCAAGAAGCACGAGAAGAAAACCACCGGCGGAAAACCCTGCTACAACCGCGCGGACCTTGCCGATTGCTTCAAGGAAGCTCTCGACGATTCTCGCGACTACTACATGGTCGGCTTCTACGTAGACAAAGGTACGAAAGAGGGCTGGCACTAACTCCAGGTTAAGGTCGAAGGAGCTAACACTCGCTCGCGCAATGGCTTCCTGTTCCCTCTGCCCGAGCCCGAAAAGACCCGCGAACTGGATATCAACACGGCGGCTCAATCGCTGCTTCCAGAAGCAGGCATTCCTTTCAAAGGAGAGCGGACAACTACGCGGAAGAAGGGTGACAAGGTGTCGAACGCTCTCGACCTGCAGGTCGCCCCGGCGGCGAATGTGGTCGACCTCGAGCAGCGCAAACTCAACCTCGAGTTCCTCGCCATAGCACGTGCACGAGACGGCAAAGTCGCAGGCCAGGTTGTCCAGAGGATCAAAAAGGACCTGTCGCCGGAAGCGGTCGCAACGATTCAGCAGTCCGGCATCGACTACAAGAACACGCTCGACCTTCCGCCCGGAGAATACCTCGTCCGAATCGTGGTGCGCGACAACAACACGGGCCGTACCGGAGCCGTGAATTCATTCTTGAAAGTTGAGTAGGTACTGGGACCTGTCCTCAAGGTCTTGAGAGTCTCGCGATAGCAAGCAAGAACAGGCCATATCGTAATCTATCCAGCTACCCCGGATTGTTTATGGTATGCCGATATACCGCCAACTATTTGTCCTTGCACGGCGCGGACGCTATGCGCTCAGGTTCCGACCATTGAAAGTGTATAAACCCGATGCAATCTCGCCCCTTGGTCATGTATCGGTTTTCCTCTTGAAAAGGCTTATGGTCGATAACGATTCGCCACTTGCCCTTGAGAAAGCTGCCGTGAAGTTCAGCCAGCGAAAAACCACCTTTCGGAGTCTGCACCGTGACACCGAAGGTCTTCGCATTCCGAAATTCCTTCGGGACAACGAAGACAGTTTTGTCACCCTCTTTGATAATCTGCGGTTTTGCTTTCAACTCACCAGCATCGAGTTCGATGGATATATTTTTGCAGGGCTGCATTACTCCATCGACTTCACAGCCTGTTAGGAACACCCTGAGCGGCTCAGAAAGGTCGAGTCCAAAATAGGGGTCACACTCCGACGATCTGCGCGGAACGGTGATAGTCACTTCCAGCGGCAGACTCAGCGTGACCGTACCGTTTTCGTTCTTTGTGTCACACTCCGGCGAGAGGTCGAAGTTGAACTTGGTGAGGAATGTGGTGGGCTCGTGCTTTATGAATCGCCACGTTTTCACATTCTCCTGTGCTGCCCTAGCTAACATCGGCTGCCCATCAACGACACTAACATCGGCTACTTTCTCCCCATCAGTGACAACTCGCAGTGTCACGGTTCCGGCGATATGGGCGGATCGTGGCAAGGGTGGGTATAGAGGCGTTTCGGCCACTGTGACCGTTGGTACTGCTGTTTGCGCGTACACCGCCGACATGAATAACGGAGCCACAAGAACGAAGAGAAGAACGATGCGAGTCGGAGTTGGGTTCACAGTAGAAATCTACGCCCAACAACCAATGAGTTCCACGATTGTTGTCGGGAACAGGACTTATCACGCATTAATTCAACTTATGATTCAGTGCACATCATTAGCCAAGCCCATTCTCGCTTTGAGAAAATTCTTGTCAAGAGCCAAATATTGTCATTTTCGCCGCAATCTCCTCATTCCAATCGAAATATAAACGTAATTATCCCTTTGACAAACCCAAGTAGCTGGATATGATGGGAGAAGAAACGGCGAAATGCAATGTCTTCTCTAGTCTTCTATATTGATGAGAATCAAGCATATATCGCTACCGATACACTGGCTGTAAATACCGACGGAACGCCGCTCATGTTCACATCCAAGGCGTTCGTTGTCCCCCACCTCAAACTCATTCTTGCTGGTGTGGGCGCGGGTGGATTTCTCGGCAGGTGGTTTGTCCAGATGAGCGATAGATTGATCGCTCACGACATCGACAATGTTGACTACCACGCACCCAGTTGTCTCCGTCCGTTGTGGCAGGGGTATAAGCATGAATTCTCCATCCCTGACGGGTTTACCACTACCGTGTACCACTACGGATTTTCGAAACTGACAGGAAAGATTCACGCCTATGCCTATAGATCGGCTTCTAACTTCGAATCGGAACGACTTACACCTTACGGGCTCCGATACAAACCGGAGTGTGAGGTTCCAGCCGAGTACAACCTCCCAGCCGACTTGCCAAAAATCATGACGGCACAGCGGGCTGCCCAAGCCGTCAAGCCGAAAGAAGAGAGGTTATATATCGGAGGAGAGATACAGACATTCCATCTCACGAAAGACGGGTTTGGGATTTCTACCGTATATCGCTTCGATGATTATGAGGAAAACGAAAGAGTAATCTTCGGAAACTGCATTCCTATTTCTTCTTCTTGACGGGCCTACTAGTTCGCTTCTTCTTTGGAGGTTTCACTTTCAACAGGTCCGATATTGCGTCATCGAAGCGTAGGGGAATTTTAAGTTTTTCGCGCTTCATATGATCTGCTCCATCATGAGGCCATGTTCCAAGCCGTCTAGCTTATTAGAAGTCGTCACGATGTCGGCGCCCTTCTTCAGTATGCTCTGACTGCTTCTGCTCCACGGCTCACTATCTTCCTCGTCAAGCACGAGTCCTAATTTAAGGCGCGATTCTGAATTGACCGCGCGTACATCCCAACAATTAAATGCCCACACCTTGGCCAGCGCATGGGTGTTGTGGCCAGCAACCACCTTGACTGCGATGCCGGGATTCCCGTTAGGCGCAACATAGACATCAAAAGAGTGCTTTTCGATAGCTCCCTTTACCGCGCAATCTTCTTTGAATGTAATTTTGCGAGCCGTGAATATCTTTTTTACCTCGTCCACTACTTGACGCGCATGGACAACATGGTCGCGATGTAGAAGGTGCGCATCCCCAATCGTCTTGCATGTCTCTGCAAATCTCTGAATAGTGGTTCCCAGGTCGGCCTCGTTGCATTCCATAATCAAGTGATCCATGCGGAAGCCAGCGCCAAAATATTTCGCAATCTCTTCTGCCCTTTTCCTGAAATCGGAGGTGATCTTCTTTCCTGATTCGGAGAGATCGGACAGGGTTCTTGCCATATCCGAGAGAATGAACTTTCCGGGAGCAAACTCCGTTACCGTAACTTCGACTCGATGATTTGCCGCGATATGAAGGGGAATGGACAAGGCAATACTGTGCCTAGGTCCAGACTTTTCCTCTATCAGTTCTGTCTCAACCAATTTCTTATAGGCGCGGAGGTAGGCCTTGAGAACACGGTTATCTTTCGCCACGACGCTTCCTCCTTGCTTTTGGTTCCCCGACTGATATTTTCCATTTCTTCAGTCCCCATTCGAATAGTCCGCCGATGGAGGTGTCCTTCACCTTTGGACGGGCGTGTCGAATCACATGATCTTCGAACTCGTCTGTCCAGATATGCTCATGCCAACCGCGAACTATCGGCCCAGTCGGACAGTCATGTCTGATTGCATAATTGAGCCCACGGATACGAAATCTTCCGCGCAATTCCAATGCTGAACTTGGGTAGGGGCGGGGAATTCCACTCGGTGACTTCTTGGCCGTTGCCATTATCACGAGACCGCAGGGGCGACCCGTAGACACGCTGTAGACATCGGCTCTCATCTGAAACTCCCGCGAACTTCCTACTATGGGCGGAATTGTCTTTATGTACTTCCGTTCGCTGACTAGATATTCGGCCTGAGCCTCGGTCGGTCCGTCTGGTCGCATGGGAACTGCAAATCATACGTCCCGATCCGAGAACTCTGCAATTCGTTTTCGTTGCTGCTGTTTATGAGTAGATTTTCGGGCATGGCGCTTGCCTCCAACGTCTACCCATTGCTTGGTTCTTTCAGCATTAGGCGCTTTCCTTCTGTCGCCTTGATTGCCGACAATGTGCGCTCAACGTCCGACATATCGCGATTGTTGTACCGGAAGTCGAATTCGTTGAGGTACTGCTGAAGATATGCGCGTCCCACGTGGTGATACGTGCCATACAAACCACGCTTCAACAATCCGAAGTATCCTTCAACCGTATTGCTGGTGACGAGTTTGTCGCCTTCGCGCCGCGAATATTCCTTCTTTGCGTGGTTCACAACATCGTGATTCGGGAACTCATCCCGCATCCAGTGATAGATGGAAGCCTCGTCCGTCTGGATCGTGGTTCCAACTTCGACGTGCGCCTTCATAATCGGTTTGATGTTATCCAGCGTTACACGCTCCACGGGAAATGAACGAACACGGCTGCCCATTTCGCTGCGTTCCATCAGGGCCACAACCGGACGCTTCTTGCTGCGTTCGGGAGTGGGCATACCGGGATTGCCTTTTCCTCTCTCTTTCGGACCAACCCAGGTCTCATCAACTTCGACGATGCCCTTGAGTTTGTCCACCAATGGGTGCTGAGTCATAGCAAAACGCAGCCTGTGAAACAGGAACCATGCCGTTTTGTATGAACCCTTGTTGCCGTAGAAGGTGCCCATCATTCGATACAATTGATGTGCGCTCATTCCCTTCTTGCTAGAGCAGAGCAGATGAATCGCCAACAACCATTTATTCAGCGGTACGTGTGAATCCTCGAAAACCGTTCCAACTGTGACCGTGAACTGCTCACGGCATCCCGCGCACTTCCAAACTCCGGGGCGAACATGCTTGTCCTTTTTTGAGTCGCGAGGCTGCAACCGATAGGCGTTATTGATCTCGCCGCAGTGCGGGCAAACCGGACCATCGGGCCAACGCTTCGCTTCGAGGAATTGTCTTGCCGCTTCTGCGTCGAAGAAGTGCGCCGCAATCGTCTTTTCCGCTCTCTGTCTCATTGCAAAGTACCTCATTACACGAAGTACTTTACCTCATGAATTTGGGTTTGTCAAGGGGATAATTTCGAATATAAATCTCGCCCCGATGTCACAGTAGCCATACCCAACCTGCTATTCTGAAAATAGAGAGACCAGCGGCCGTCCCACCGGGCGGCCGTTTGTCTTGGTCGGGTTCCGTTTTTCGGTCCTCCCGATCTTCCGTTCATTGATGTTTTTTCCGTGCCCTGCCCTTGTCGCCCGCAGTTGGCGACAGGGTGGGGATTTTGACTTTGCTTTTACTTTCGCATTGCTGAGGAGCTGAGCAGCTCAAGTAGCCGTTCTCAACCGCACACTTTCCCTTCCCAAATTCTTGAACCCAAAGGGAGAACTCCTATTTTCAGATTTAAGTTCTTTCCCATCAGCGCCCTACCGTGAAAATTTCCGTAAGTGGCTGAAAAGAGGACACCGCAAGAATAGGGGGTGGTTAAAGGAACAAGGGTTTGCCAGGTTGCAGACACCGCTTGCGCGAATCAGCCCTCCAGGAATCTGCGAGAGCCACCTCGACTCTACCTGCGGTTATCCGTCTGCGGCTCAGGATGGATGAGCACGCGGAACAGTTGCGGCGCGGCCTGTTTGAACCGGATTTCGAGCGCGGTTTGGATGTCGTGGACGCGAGAGAGCGGCAACTCGTCCTGCATAGTGACATGGCAGGAGAGGAACAGATGCTCGCGCACCCGCTTCAGGATGATCTCGTGGACATCGACAACGTCCGGAAAACCCGCGACGATGTCCTTGAGCGAGCGTTCCAGCGTGCGGTCCTGCACGATCTCGTCGCTGGTCTCGATCGTCGCCGGTTCGCTCTCGATATGCGTGAGGATCGACGAGATTTCCGGCACGGACTCGCGAATGTCGGCCTCCAGCGCCGTCACGTGATCGTGCGCTTCCAGCAGTGAGAGTTTCTCGTCAAGTTCCACGTGCTGCTCCACGTGAAGCTGCCCACCGAGGTCCTGCACGCTGACATCGTGCACCATCAGGTTGTGCTTGAGCGCCGCGGCGCGAATGCGGTCGAAGATGTTCTCCGTGTGCAGCGCGCGTGGAACGGCGTTCACAAGCACATCGACGTCCTTGAGGATCGAACGGATCTTCTGCGTCACTTCGGCGACGATCTGTTCGGAACGCTGGAACGTCGCCGTGCGCGCCAGTCCGACCGAGAGATCGGCGAAGTAACGGTTCCCTGCCCGCCGAATGCGCACCCGGTCGACCTCGAGTACGCCCGGAACCGCCTCGACGGCATTGATGATGTTGTTACGCACACCGGCGGGCGCGGCGTCGAGAAGCGCATCAATGGTCTGTCGCGCCAGTCGCCAGCTGACGTAAACGACCACGCAGGCCACGAAGAGCGCCGCCACCGGATCGGCCTTCTGTAGCCATGGCAGGTTGTATTCGCGCCCACCCCAGACCACCGCGAGACCGAGGATAACCACGGAACTCGACCAGATATCGGTGGAGAAATGCAGGGCATCCGCCTGGAGCGCCTGGCTATCGTACCGGTCCGCCACCCGCTTGAGTGCCCTGGAGCGCCACGCATCCACGCCAATGGAGATGAACATCACGACGAACGCCCAGACGCTGGGCTCGATCTCGACCGAGTGGAAGAACAAACGCTTGAAGGCTTCCCAGACGATCCAGATGCACGTGAGCAGCAGCAGGCCCGTTTCGATGAAGGCCGAGAAATTCTCGACCTTCCCGTGACCATACTGGTGATCAGCATCTGCAGGCTTGTCACTCACGCGAACGGAGAGCAGCGTGACCACAGCAGCGATCAGGTCAAGCGAGGAATGCAGAGCTTCCGAGAGGATGCCGAGGGATCCAGTGGTGAAGCCGACGATAAACTTGAGCCCGGTTATCAGCAGGGCCGCGTAGACAGACCGCGCCGCCACACCGCGCTTTTCGGCTCGCATCGCCTCGGCATTGAAGCTTGCATCCACGCCTTGAGATTACCTTGAGACGGGCATTGCGCCAACCCGGAAAACAGGTACGAGGATCCAGGTACGAGTACAAGCGGCAGTAACGAACATGCACTTAAGATTCCTCGCAGTTGCTGATCTCGCACCTCGTACCTCGTCGCTCGCACCTCTTTGTGCTACGATTCGTTTCGCCTGCTCTTCTCTTAGCTACCCGAACCAGGCGGAGGTCCCAACGCGGTTCGATGGCAGACGATCGTCAGTCCATCATCATCACCGGAGTGTCTGGAAATCTTGGTCAGCGCCTGTTGCCGCTGCTCGACGATTTCAAGGTGGTCGGCGTCGATCTTCGGCCTCCTGAAAACGCCTCGCTGGCGCGGTTCGAGTCCATGGATTTCGGCAGCGAAAGCTGCGTGCGCAAGCTCATTTCCCTTATTAATGACAGCAGCGCCTGCGCCGTTGTGCATCTCGCTTTCGTCCTCGACCCTGTTCGAACCGGAGTTCTGGACGTCGATCGCATGTGGCAGATCAATGTCGCCGGAACTACGCGGGTGACCGAGGCCATCGCCGTCGCCAACCGCTATGGAGCCGCCGTCACCCGCTTCATCTTCCCCAGCAGCGTTTCGGCTTATGGACCGGAAACGCCTGGTCCGGTAAAAGAGGACCATGCGCTGGGCGCGCATACGCTTCCATACGCAATTCACAAGATGGAAGCCGATCGCGTGGTGCAGAGCCGCTACGAAAGCCTCGGGCACTTCACCACCACGTACATGCTCCGGCCGCATATTTTTACGGGAGCGAGCATGCAGAATTACATGGTCGGAGCGCTGCGCGGGACTCCGCTGGGAAAGAGCAAGCGCGCGGAAAAGATGCGTGCGAAAGGGACGCGGCTGCCGCTGATGCTCCCCTTTGGGGATCGATATCTCAATAACAAGCTGCAATTCGTTCACGTGGACGACATGGCGCGCCTGCTGGCCTGGCTGCTGCGGCGTAGCCCCGAGGGAAACCGCCTGCACATATTGAATGTGGCGGGGCGCTGCGGTTCGGTAACGATTCCAGAGTGCGCCAGGGTGGCACACGCAAAGATCATTCGGCTCCCCAAGCCGGCGTGCGAATTCCTGCTCCGGAAGCTGTGGGAGTGGGAAATCTCTTCCATTCCGCCGGAGGCACTGCCGTATATGATCGGCTCATACACGATGGACACCACGCGATTGCAGGAGATGCTGGGAGCCGACTACGCGAAAGTGATCCAGTACACCGTGCGTGACGCTCTTGCGGACAGCTTTCGGACGACGGAGGATAATCGTCAGGCATCAGAACAACCAACGGTCGCCACCGGCGTCTGATACCTGAAGCCCTGTTCCTAGTCTTTCAGCTTTCTCGTCCAATCTCTCAGGTTCGTCAACAATTGCTTGATGAGCTTGGCTGCAACATCATCGGACAAGTTGCCCTCCTTGTCGAACTTCTGCGACGCGTTCGCGATCATCACTTCAGGCTGATTTACCGCGTACATATTGAGGAAGACGAACATCTGGCGGAGATGATACTGCGCTCGCGCTGTTCCGAGAGCGCCAACCGAGGCGCCCATTACGGCCACTGGCTTGCCGTTCCATGCATTCTCGCCGTAAGGGCGAGAGGCCGAGTCGATTGCGTTCTTCAGAACACCGGGAACTGAATAGTTGTATTCCGGGGTGGCGAAGAGGATGGCATCAGCAGCATGGATGCGCTGCTTGAACTCCGAGACTTTTGGTGCAGGGTTGCGTTCTTCATCCTGGTTGAACGGCGGGATTCCGGTGATATCGAAGATTTCGATTTCGGTTCCTTCGGGCGCGAGTTTCTGGGCGGCTTTCAAGGCCATCTTGTTGTATGACTCTTTGCGCAAACTCCCGGCAATTCCGAGGATATTGACGGTTTCAGACATGTACTTGTCCCTCCGTATGACGAGAGGTTGGATGTGCGGCTAAGCAACGAGTCGCAAATTATTTGTTGTAACAGATAAAGCTGAGGGGACGCGAATTCCGCAGGTGGACGCGGATCTTACTTCTTGCCCCAATAGAGTCCGGCGATTCCGAAGGTATATGGAGTATAGGCGGCTTGGCGCAAACCCGCGGCGCGCATGCGTTGTAGCATCTCCGTTGGCTCCGGGAACTTTTCCACGGAGGCCGGAAGGTAAGCATATGGGCCTCGTACACCGGAGATCATCGTTCCAACACGCGGAAGCACCTGCTTGAAGTAAAAACGGTAGACCTTCCCGACCGTGCCCGTTGGCTCGCCGAAGTCGAGGATGCCGATCTCACCATTGGGACGCAGGACCCGCACGATCTCGCGCAGACCAGCATCGTAGTCGGCGAGATTGCGGAAACCAAAGGCCGATGTCACGAGATCGAACGTATGGTCGGAGAAGGGCATGTGCAGGGCGTCGGCTTCGACCCAGCGGATTGGGGTTCTCTTCCCCTTGCTTTCGGCGCGACGAAGCATTTCGCGAGCAAAGTCGGCTCCGGTGATCGCGGCCCTGCTTCCTTTCGTCTGGCGATAAAGCGCGAAGGTCATGTCGCCGGTGCCGCAGCAGAGATCGAGCACCTCGGCCTCATTGCGGCGAAGGATGTGGCGGAAGCGACGAGCGGTGCGCCACCACCACAGGCGGTCGACATTCATAGAGAGCACATGGTTTAGCAGGTCGTAGCGGGGCGAGATGGTGTTGAACATCTCGCGGACAGCGTTGGCGGCCGACTGCTGGTCGTCTGTACCGGCGGGTCGCGCTCCGATGGTCTTGGCGGGTTCGGTCATCGGCATCATGCTTGTGAAAGGTATCGCAATTCTTCGACAGCTTGCAGCACCGCGCGCTCGGGGACGTCTTTTGTGACTTCGACCTTGCCGATCTCGCGTGGAAGTATGAAGTGCACCTTGCCGTCGACTGTTTTTTTGTCGCTGGTGAGGCGCTTGAGAATGGCCTTGGGGCGCACATCGACTTTAGGCAGCGGCGCGTAAGACAAAACTGCGCTGATGATGCGCTGCGCTGTGCGTGGATCAGTTAGCTGTAAACCGACAGCGATCATCGCGGCGGCAACCATGCCCCAGGCGACGGCTTCGCCGTGGAAGAAGTGCTTGTACTCGGTTTCAGCTTCGAGCGCGTGGCCGATAGTGTGGCCAAGATTCAGAATGCGGCGAAGGCCATGCTCCTGCTCATCGGCAGAAACGACGGCGGCCTTTACGCGCACGCTCTCCGCTATCAACCACTCCAGAGCGGCGGCATCGCGCCCGAGAATTTTGTCGCGATTCTGTTCCATGAATTCGAAGATGCGAGCGTCCTGGATGATCCCGGCCTTGAGTGCCTCAAACAAGCCCGACCGAAATTCCCGTTCGGGCAGGCTCCGCAGAACGCCGGGATCGATGATCACCATTCGAGGCTGCAGGAACGTGCCAAGAAGGTTCTTCCCTTCCTCAAGGTTCACGCCGGTTTTGCCGCCGACCGAGGCATCGACTTGCGCGAGGAATGTAGTGGGCACCTGCACGAAAGAAATACCGCGCATGTAGATGGAGGCGAGGAATCCTGCCATGTCGCCCACAACGCCGCCGCCGAGCGCGACGATCACAGAATTGCGATCGGCGCCGAGTTTCACCATGCGACTCCCAGCGGCTTCGATGGTGGCTAGGTTCTTGCGGCGCTCGCCATCGGGCAGCTCGACGAAATGATGTTCCAGCTTCGCGCTCTTGAAGCTATCGGAGATGTATTTTCCGTAGAGCTTGCGCAGCTTGGGAACGGTAACAATGTAATAACGCTGCACCTTCGGCATCAGCTCGTGGATGTAGACGCCGGAGGATCGCAGAACGCCGCTCTCAATGAGGGCGTCGTAAGGCTGCGAGGCGGTTTGTATGCTTACGCGGATCAAACGTCTATCTTACCTGAAGGCAGGGCTCCGCATTATCGAGGCTCCGGCAGCTCGACTATACTGCGTCCGTATTCACCGCATTCTCCGCGTGCTAGTATTTTCTTTCACCATGAAGACAGCCGCCGAATTCGACTACATCATTGCAGGAGCTGGCGTAGCAGGTCTTCGTGCCGCAATCGAACTGGCCGCTTCCGGGCGTGTTCTCTGCCTTGCCAAGCGCGAACTGAGCGAGTCGAACACGCAATACGCTCAGGGCGGAATCGCCGCGGCGCTCAGCGACGAAGACGAGATCCAGCTTCACTTCCAGGACACCATCAATGCCGGAGACGGACTGGTCAATCCTGACGCTGCGCACGTGCTCGTCGAAGAAGGTCCGGTACGTATCGAAGAACTGATCAAGTGGGGAACTGAGTTCGATCGGCAGGGCACGAAACTCGCGTTCACACGCGAGGGAGCGCATAGCCGAAATCGTGTGCTGCACGCGCATGGAGATTCTACCGGCCGCGAAATTGGACGGGCTCTTTACGCGCGTGCTTCAACGATCAAGAACATCACATTCCGCGAATTCGGTTTCACAAGCGAACTGCTGGTTGAGAATGGTCGCGTTTGCGGCGTTTCCCTGCTGGAGGAATCGGGCGAGCATCGCGAAATCCGTGCGCGTGGTGTGCTGCTGGCGACCGGCGGACTTGGCCAGGTTTATTCCGACACGACGAATCCTACGGTCGCGACCGGTGATGGCGTGGCGATGGCGTGGCGCGCGGGCGCCGAGATCAGCGACATGGAGTTCGTGCAGTTTCATCCGACGTGCCTGTATCATCCGAAGGCGAAGTCGTTTCTCATCAGTGAAGCAGTTCGCGGCGAAGGCGGGATTCTGAAAAATCTGGACGGCATGGAATTCATGAACGACGCGCATCCGATGAAATCGCTCGCCCCGCGCGACATCGTGGCCCGGGCGATTGACAGCGAGATGAAAAAAACCGGCGCGGACCATGTGCTGCTGGACATCACCCACCAGCCGGCAAAATTCATCATCGAGCGGTTTCCGAACATTTACCAGACGTGCCTGCGGTACGGCATTGACATCACCAAGGAACCGATTCCCGTCGTGCCCGCCGCGCACTACCAATGCGGCGGTGTGGTAACGAACGTGGACGGCGAGACGGACATTGCCGGGCTTTACGCCGTGGGTGAAGCAGCCTGCACCGGGTTGCACGGCGCAAACCGGCTGGCGAGCAATTCGCTTTTGGAAGCGCTGGTTTGCGCTCATCGCGCGTCGGCCAAAGCGCTCGCCGCCCGTTACCCGTCACCCGTCACTTCCCAAATTCCGCTGTGGCAATCCGGCAAGGCACATAACCCGGACGAATTGGTTGTGGTGTCTCACAACTGGGACGAAATCCGGCGATTGATGTGGGACTACGTGGGCATTGTGCGCACGAACAAACGGCTGGAACGCGCGGCCAAGCGCATCGCGAATCTGCAGGAGGAAATCCGTGAATATTACTGGAATTTCATTGTGACCAGCGATTTGCTGGAGTTGCGCAATATTGCCACCGCGGCGGAGTTGATTGTGCGGTGCGCGCAGTTGCGGCCCGAAAGCCGCGGTCTGCATTACAATCTGGATTATCCGGGGACGAATCCCGACTGGAGGCAGCGGGACACAGTCCTAAGAAAATCTTGAAAAAATGCGGATGCCGGATACGCTGTTAGGGTTGCGCGGTTAGCTCAGCGGTAGAGCACCAGTATCACACACTGGGGGTCGCAGGTTCAAAACCTGCACCGCGCACCATTCTGCAAATTCATTTTCTAATCCTTCCCGTGGGCGGCAGTAATCGCCAGCCAAAGCCAGCCGGCCAGAAAACTGGCTCCACCGATTGGCGTAACCGCACCGAGCCAGCGCACGTTGGTCGCGGCCAGCAGATAAAGCGAGCCGGAGAAAATGACGATGCCCGCCAGGAAACACCACCACGGTCCCACAGCCAGCGGCTTCCGCTCCGCCAGCACAAACAGCATGACGGTGTGAATGAAATGGTAAAAGACAGCCGTTTCCCAAAC
>JAVUPY010000041.1 GCA_032252755.1 Terriglobia bacterium | reverse complement strand
CAGCCTTACAGCTACCAGTCGCCGCGTTCGATCCGCTTGGGAGTGCACTTCGACTTCTAAACTGTAGTCGTTGTACGTTCTTAGGGGGGAGCCGGTTCGCCGGCTCCCTTTTTTTGTCCCGCCTTCCCGTTCTTTCCGTGCCCCACATCTGCCGCAGTTAGCAGATGTGGGCACCACTGCCCTGCGGGGTACCTCCATTCCCATTTTGAGAAAATCTTGTCAAGAGCCAAATATTGTCATTTTCACCGCAAAATCTTCATTCCATTCGAAATATAATTCCCGCCAAAATGTCACACCCCCCATACCCAATTTGTTATCCTGAAATTAGGGTAGAAGAAGAAAACCGTTCGCCCTCCGCTTCAAACTGACAAATACGAAATTCATCGGATGTCGTGTGCTTGGCCTTGGAAACTGGGCTTTGGAACTGAGAACCGGTTCTACCGGGAACTTTTGTTTTCAATCGCCTTGCCCGACTGAGAACCGAGAACCGGAACTGGGAACTGCCTTTCAACTCTACATTTTCCGAGCGCAAAGTCCTGAAAACAAAGAATCTCTGGATATTTTTAGATTTAAAATCTTTGTTTTCATACGTCTGTAGACGAAATTTCCGTAAGTGGCTGAAAACAGGAGGAGCCAAAATAGGGGGTGGGTCAACGACCTGAGGCACAGCCCGGGACATCGCGAATTGCGAACTGCGAAGCGCGGTTCCTGCGTTTTTGTTCTTCCGATCCTCCGTTCTTCCGATCTTCCGATTCCCCAATTCGTTATACTGGCTTGCTCGCATGGAACTGACTTTTTCGCCCGCAGAATTCGCTAAAACCAAGGTCCTCGCCGTTCAGGACTACTCGCATCTCGCCTGGCGTTCGCTGGCCAACCTCTTCCGTCGTCCGCGCTATATCGCTGACACGCTCCAGCAAGCCGACCTCATCGGTTTCGGTTCGCTGCCCATCGTTCTCGCAGCCACGTTCTTTACCGGAGCTGCGCTCGCCCTGAACAGCGCCTCGAGCCTGAGTCGCTTCGGGGCCATCAGCGTCATCGGCCAGTTGGTCTCTGTTGGAATTGTCCGCGAACTCGGTCCTGTTCTCGCCGGACTCGTAGTCGCCGGACGCAACTCCTCCGGAATGGCCAGCGAACTCGGTTCCATGATCGTCACCGAGCAGATCGACGCCATGCGCGCCCTCGGCACCGATCCCACCAAGAAGCTCGTCACGCCTCGCGTAATCTCGACGATTGTCATGCTCTTCTTCCTGACGATCCTCGGAGACCTGACCGGTCTGGTCGGCGGCGGAGTCGTCGCCACCGGCCTCCTCGGTCTCGACTACCACGCCTACTGGTCGAGCACGTGGCAAACGCTCGTCTTCTCCGACGTCTTCATGGGACTCGCGAAACCACTCGTCTTCGGCTTCATCATCGCCACCATCGGCTGCTACTTCGGCCTCTCCGCCAAGGGCGGCACGCAAGGCGTCGGACGCGCGACCACGGAAGCTGTCGTCGCCGCGATGATCCTGATCATCGCCGTGGACGTCTTCGTCACTCGCCTGCTGATGCTGATCCTGGGAGTCTATTGACGTCGCGCCATGTCATTCTTTTCCCAGCCCCTCGAAGGAAGAAGCGCAACCGTCGATTCGCAGAATGACGCAATTGTCTTCGAAGATGTAGTACTGTCCTTCGGCACCGAGAAGCCCGTCCTCGACGGCATCTCCTTTCGCCTCGCCTGTGGCGAAACCAAGGCCATCTTCGGCATCGCGGGAACCGGTAAAAGCACGATCCTGAAGCTCGCGCTCGGCCTTCTGAAGCCCGATTCCGGAAGCATCTACGTTCTAGGCGAAGAAGTAACCGCCATGAAGGAAGAACAACTGTTCGACCTCCGCCGGAAGATTGGAATGGTCTTCCAGGAAAGCGCCCTCTTCGACTCACTTACGGTCGAAGACAATGTCGCATTCCGCATGATCGAGGAGCGCAAGCCCTACGAGGAACTGCACCAGCGCGTACTGGAGGTCCTGCGCTTCGTAGAACTCGAGCACACCGTCAATCTCTTCCCCAGCGAACTCTCAGGAGGCATGCGTCGCCGCGTCGCCATCGCCCGCGCCATCGTCAATCGACCTGAAGTCCTGCTCTACGACTCGCCGACTGGCGGACTCGACCCGGTAACGTCGACCACCATCATCGAACTGCTGGTGAAGCAGCGCGACGTTTACCACACCAGCGCCCTGCTGGTAACCCATCGCCTCCAGGACGCCTTCATCATGGCAACGAACGCGTTCAACCCTAAGACCAATCACATGGAAGAAGTCCCTGAAGACCAGCAACGCGATCTGAAGACGAATTTCCTCGTCCTCCGCGAAGGCAAGATCATCTTCTCCGGGAATGCCTCGGAACTGGTCTATTCCAAGGACGACTACATCCGCGAATACTTGAGTCAATAATCATAAGGCTTGGCTCCCTCCGTAATCTCCCCTGGATTGCAGCTATGAAGTAAAAACGGAAATGCTATCCACAGGTGTTTCCGAACAAAACACCTGGCTTTCTGGAGGTCTTAGAATGCGATTGGTTCGAGCACTTGGAGTAGCGGCCCTGGTTACAGGCCTGGGGATTGCGATCCCTGCGTATAGCCAGCACGGACGCGAGGGAGAACACGGAAGATCCGGCAGGCAGGACGGGCACCCGGGAAAAGGCCACGAACAACGTGGCCCTGAGAAGTACACGATTCGGCATAGCGAGCGGGAGCGTTCGCACGTGCAGTCACGCCCGGAACATCGCGTCGTGTGGGAACAATATCGCTCACGGCGATGGGAGAATGAACATCGTGGTTGGCGCGAGCGGGGCGGTTATCACGGCTACCGGGTTCCTCATGAGCGTTACGTGGTCTATTTCGGCCGCGCCCATAGATTCCGAGTTCATACCTACCCTGTGGTCATCGTTGGCGGACACCCACGATTCCACTACCACGATTGTTGGATTACGATGGTTGATCCGTGGCCCGCATACTGGGAAGCGAACTGGTATGAAACCGACGACGTTTACGTGGAGTACGTCCATGACGGCTACTACATGTACAACACACGCCATCCCGGCGTTGCTATTGCCGTGAACATATCTCTCTAGATTCAGGAGTACTATCCCAGAACACTATTCGACATTCGGCATCGCAGGAGTGGTGAATAGTGTTTCGTCGATGCGTGCACAAATAAAAACCCCAGCCTGCCGGCTGAGGCGAGGATGGGGCATCATCGTTTTCTTAGGCAGTTCAGGCGACTACCGCAGGCTCCTTCGGCTCGGAGATCTTCTTTGAGTAGTCGCACTTGACGTTCGACTCGGCTTCTTCGCCCTTCTTCTTGCCGCGCTTCGGCTTCTCTTCTTCCGCACTCGTCTTCTTGTTATTCGGACAGACAAGATACGTCCCCGATTTCAAGTTCTTCTCGAGCAGGTACGGACTGCCGCACTCCGGACACTTCTGGTCGACGAGCTTGTAAGCCGAGGTGAACTTGCATTTCGGGTAGCGACTGCATCCGTAGAAGTAATTTCCGCGGCGTGCTTTCTTCTCGACGAGATCGCCTTCCTTGCAATCTGGACATTTCACGCCGATAAAGTTCTGCTTGATGTACTTGCAATCCGGATAACCTGAGCACGACGTGAACTCGCCGTAGCGGCCGTGCCGAATGATCAGATTGCGTCCGCACTCGGGACACTTTTCGTCCAGCGGAATATCCGGAACTTTCTTCTGCTGGTCAAGGCGCCGCGTGGTCTTGCACTCAGGATATCCAGTGCAGGCCATGAACTGCCCAAAACGTCCGCGCTTCAAAACCATTGGACGCCCGCAGTTCTCGCAGTACTCCTCTTCCTGAGTCTCCGGCATTTCGGCCGTGTCGAGGTCCGGCAGGTCGATCGGATTCTCCTTCGTGAACGTGCACGAATTCGGATCCTTCTTGTCGTATGCCGAGCATGCGTAGAACGAGCCGTGCTTGCCCCACTTGATGACCAGTGGCGATCCGCAGCGCTCGCACTTCTCGTCCGTGGGCTTCTCCATGCGCTTAATGTTTTCCATGTGCTTGTGCGCATAGGAGAGATCGTCTTCGAACTTCTCGTAGAACTCCTGCAGTGCCTCCAGCCAGCTTTTCTGGCCGTCTTCGACCTCGTCCAGTTCCTCTTCCATGCGGGCGGTGTACTGGTAATCGAAGATGTCCTTGAAGTTCACAACGAGCAGGTCGGTGACGACCATACCGATTTCGGTCGGGAAGAACTTGCCGCCGCGCCCCGCCGTTTTCTGCGCGTATCCGCGCTCCTGGATGGTGCTGAGAATCGTGGCGTAGGTCGACGGTCGGCCGATGCCGCGCTCTTCGAGTTCTTTCACCAGGGAGGCTTCGTTATATCGCGGAGGCGGTTCGGTGAAGTGCTGCTCCGGTTTCAGGCCCTTGAGCGTGAGCCTCTGGCCTTCGGTGAGCGCAGGAAGCTTGTGCTTCAGCGCCTCGTCTTCTTCGTCCTTCGCGTCCTTAGACTCTTCATAAACCTTCAAGAAACCGTCGAACTTCAGGACCGATCCGGTTACGCGGAAATTGTAGGTTTCCTTGCCGGATTTTGCGTCAATATCGACCGTTGTCTGGTCGAAAACCGCCGGAGTCATCTGTGACGCAACGAAGCGCTGCCAGATGAGTTTGTAGACCTTTAGCTCGTCATCCTTCAAGTATTGCTTGATGCTGTCGGGCGTACGCGAAGGCGAGGTCGGACGGATGGCTTCGTGCGCGCCCTGTGCATCCTTTTTCGACTTGTACAGGATGGCGGATTCGGGCAAATATTTCTGTCCGTAGTCCTTGCCGATTAGCTCTCGAACTTCGCCGAGGGCCTCGTTCGACACGCGCACCGAGTCGGTACGCATGTACGTGATGAGACCGACGGTGCCTTCGTCGCCGAGTTCGACACCCTCGTAGAGGTGCTGCGCGATCATCATGGCGCGCTTCACCGTCATGCCGAGTTTGCGCGAAGCGTCCTGCTGAAACTTTGACGTCGTAAACGGCGCGACCGGATTGCGACGACGCTCCTTCGTCTCGACAGAGCGAACCGCCCAGTCGGCGCGCTCGAGCGCGGCGACGATGCGCTTCGATTCGTCCTCGTTCGGGACTTCGGTCTTCTCACCGTTGACCCCGAGGAATCGGGCATCGAACGCCGGTGGCTTTGCACCTTGCAAGTGCGCGTCAATCGTCCAGTATTCCTTCTTTTCGAAGGCACGGATTTCGCGCTCGCGCTCGACGATAAGGCGCAGGGCAACCGTCTGCACGCGGCCAGCGGAAAGTCCGCGGCGCACCTTATCCCACAGCAGCGGCGAGACCTGGAAACCGACGATGCGGTCGAGCACGCGGCGCGTCTGCTGCGCATCGACAAGATGCTGGTCGATCTCGCGCGGCGTCTTGAAGGCTTCCTGCACGGCGCGCTTGGTGATTTCGTTGAAGGTGACGCGGAAGATCGGCTTCGATGATTTCTTCTTCTTCGTCCCGTCGCCGAGTTCGGTCGCGAGATGAAAGGCGATGGCCTCGCCTTCGCGGTCCGGGTCAGGCGCAAGGTAAATGGCGTCCGCGTCTTTCGCCAGCTTCTTCAGCTTGGCGACAACTTTCTCTTTGCCGGGAATGACTTCGTACTCGGTCTCGAAGTCGTTCTCGATGTCCACACCGAGACCTTTTTTCGGCAGATCTTTGATGTGGCCGAGCGACGCTTCGACCTCGTATCCTTTGCCCAAATATTTCTGAATCGTCTTCGCCTTGGCGGGCGATTCGACGACAACTAGGTTTGACAATGGAACCTCGTAATTTCTCGAACTTGATTGAAAGCTAGCACGGAACTAGCGGAATGTGCAAAATGCCGAGAGTCGTGGGCACCGGGTTCCGGGTACCAGGTACCGGGTAAACCCATCAGCCTGAAGACACTCTTGCCAAAACGCGCGACGCGAGACTCGTTAGCATTCTGCCGACTCGCTTGACTTCTACTTGAAGTTTTTCGTGTTCTACCTCTGTTATGTATCGCAAGTCTTTCGCGACCAGCAACTGATACTCCAACTCATCGGCAGAGCCAATCGAGATTCTCAGAAAGCGCACCAACTCGCGGTCACTATGCCGTCCAAGTCCTTCTACGATGTTGCACGCAATCGACAACGCTGCCCGTCTCATTTGGCTTGTCAGGCCGAACATCTCCGACTTCGGAAACTTCTCTGTCGCGTTGTAGATGTTCAAGGTGGCGCGATGTGCTCTTTGCCATACTTCGAGATTCCTGTAGTCGCTCATCGTTTTTTCCCGGCACCCGGTACCCGGCACCCGGCACCATTCTAGAAAGCTCTCACAAAATTCTTCCCCGGCATCTGCCGGATCCTTCCTGCCAGTTCCAGTTCAAAGAGTGCCGCGAAGATTTGCGAGGCGGAGAGATCGGGTTCCAGGCGCTCGACGAGTTCGTCGATGTGCGAGGCCGTGTCGGACTTGATGAGCGAAAACACCTTCCTTTCGTTGGGCGACAGTTCCGGCTGCCCGGGGAATAGAGATGCAGTCTCGGGCTTGGACGATGCAGCGACATCCCCCGAAGGTTGCAGACGCAGGCGCAACTGGCTCGGCAATTCTTCCCAAACGTCTTCCCACGTCGCAACCAGTTTGGCGCCTTGCTTGATGAGCGTGTTCGGTCCCCACGATAGCCGGTTCGTGACATTACCGGGCACTGCGAAGACTTCGCGACACTGTTCCAGCGCGCAGCGGGCGGTGATGCGCGTACCGCTGTATTCGCCGGCTTCCACAACCAACACGCCAACGGAGAGCCCGCTAATGATGCGATTGCGAATCGGGAAATTCTGCGGCGTGGGCGCGGTTCCGAGCGGAAACTCGCTGATCAGCGCACCACCGAGCGAGAGCATCTGCTCGGCTAATTTCTTGTTCTCGCGGGGATAAATGACGTCGACCCCGGTGCCGAGCACGCCAACCGTCTGGCCTCGGGCATTGACGGCACCGCGATGCGCGGCCGAATCTACCCCACGGGCAAGCCCACTAAATAGGATGAGCCCACGGGCCGTCAGGTCGCAGGCCAGCCTCTCGGCCATTCCCAGGCCATAGGGTGTAGGGTGACGGGTGCCGACCACGGCGATCCCAGGGGCGTTCAGCGTTCCGCGATTCCCGCGTATATAAAGGATGACGGGCGGATCGTAGATGTTCTTGAGCGGCTCGGGATAATCGGGATCGTCGAGGCAGAGCAATTCGACTCCGGCCGCCGCCGCCCGGGCAAGCTCTTGCTCGGCTGATTGTTTCGAGGCGCCGAGGGCCAGTCCCTGTGCCGCCGGAGCAGGAATGCCACACGCTTCCAGTTCGGTGAGCGAGGCGCGGAAGACGGCCTCGGCTGAGCCCAACCGCTCGACCAGGCGCCGAGAGCGCGTCGGCCCCATCTGCGGCGTCATGGTGAGTGCGAGCCAGGCGAACTGGGTTTCTGTTGCGTTCTGTGGTGCGGCATCGGACATACGAGGTCTCCCATCTTCATGTAGCCGCATCCCATAACCGCAAGTCAACGATTGCGAGCACCAGAGTTGTTACAATTCCCTGTTCGGGAAATTCATGCGCCTTCTTCGAATCTCCGCAATTTCATTTCTCAATACCGCGCCGCTCATGTGGGAGTTCGAACACAATCCCCCGGCGGAGCTCACCGATAACTTCGAGATCGAGTACACGGTGCCGTCCAAGTGCGCAAAAGCGCTTGCGGCCGGAACCGCCGACATCGGCATCATCCCCGTCTTCACATATGCGGAAATACAGAATCTGGTCGTTGTGCCGGATGTCACGATAGCTTCGCGCGGCGCGGTGCGGTCAATTCTCCTCATCAGCAAGAAACCACTGGAAGAGGTGAAAACGGTC
Organism: Terriglobia bacterium; assembly: GCA_032252755.1. Lineage (NCBI taxonomy): Bacteria > Pseudomonadati > Acidobacteriota > Terriglobia > Terriglobia bacterium. The sequence continues at coordinate 73,905 of JAVUPY010000041.1, read as the reverse complement.
GCTGCCGATACTTCTTCGCGCACATCCGTCGCGCTCACACAGGTGATGCTGACGAAGTGGTTCGGCGGCAAACGCGAACTCGTCCCGATGGACCCTGACGTGACGACCATGCTCCACCGCTGCGACGCGGCGCTCCTGATCGGCGACCCGGCGCTGGTTATCAGCGAGAAGCCGGCGGTACTCGATAACGCCGGGGGCGATGGCGAACTCTACGTTTTCGACCTCGCCGAACTCTGGGTCGAAAGAACCGGTAAGCCGTTCGTGTTCGCTGTCTGGGCCGTGCGCGAGCAGGCGTTGCACGAGTGCAAGCCGGGACTCGACGTCGCGGGAATCTTTCAGCACTCGCGTGACTGCGGGTTGCTGCCGGAAAATGTAGCAACCATCGCGCGCGAATGGTCTCCGAGACTCGGACTGTCAGAGCAGGCAATCTTCGAGTACCTGACGCAGAATATTCATTACAAGCTCGATGCGGCGTGCATGGAAGGGCTGGGGATGTTCTTTGAGTTTTCGAAGGAATGTGGCCTGATTGGGAGGGTGCCGCAACTGAAGTTGCCGTGAAGTGAGCTTCGCTCACTCGCCCAGCCGAGCACGGCTGGGCCTACATTAGAAGCAGCGTTTCGTTCTGCCCTTTTGCCCGCTTCTCTTTGCCCTTTCCTAGCTCCACCGGAACCACTTCAACGCCAGCAGAAAACTTACCGCACCCCAAATCACCAGTACCGCGATTCTTCCCGACTGCGAAGCCAGCGACGCGCCTTGCAGGATGATGGCGCGCAGCGAATCGTTCAGCGCGGTCAGCGGCAGCGCCTTGATGAAAGGCTGGACTATCGCCGGGAAGCGTTCGTAAGAGAAGAAGACGCCGGAGAAGATCCACATCGGCATCATCACCAGGTTGATGAGGCCGCTGACGGATTCGATTTTCTGCGCGCGGCTGGCGGTGAGCAAGCCGAGGCCGCCGAACGAGATCGCGCCCAGCGTCGACAGCAGCAGGATAGTTCCCCACGCGCCCATAATGCGCATGTTGAACACGAGGATCCCGAAGCCCAACAGCAGCACGAGTTCGATGATCATCAGCACTAGCCGGCTGCTGGTGAGCGCCATCAGGAAGTCGGCGCGGCGCATGGGCGTGGCGATGAAGCGCTTGAGCAACTTTCGCTGGCGCATCTCGACCAGGGCGAAGCCGATGCCCCACATCCCAGAGTTCATGAGGTTCATTCCGAGCAGGCCGGGGATAAGGAAATCGATGTAGCGCGCGCCGGGTTCGCTGGAAGGAACTGCAGTGGTCGGGATGACGTTCTTGCGGCCCATTGCCGATTGCAGCGCATCATCCACCTGGATGCGCGCCTGCACGCTCTCCGGGCGGGCTGGGTCGAAGCGGTACTCTACCCCGTTTTCTTTCGGAACAACTACGAGCGAGTAGGCACCGAGGCGGAACTTATTGTCCGCGGTCGCTTCGTCAAGAATGTCAGCGTGGATCAGCTTGTGCTGCGGAGAATTCTCCAGAAGCTGCTGGACGTGCTTCGCCTGCGAGTTATTTACGATCGCAATGGAAATCTTGTCCTCGGGCTTATTCCGGAATGCCACGCCGAGGCCGAACGCCAGCAGCAGCGGGAAGACGAACACCCAGAAGATGACTTCGGGCTCGCGCGCCAGTTCCTTCATGCGGGCTTCCAGCAGACGGTAGTATCCGGCCCAGCGTCCGTTCACGAATTGCGGCTTGTGTTCGGTCGTCTGCATCATTCCTCCCGCAGGTGGCGGCCGGTCAGTTGCACAAAAACATCTTCGAGGCTCGCCTGTCGCGTCGTGAGGTGTTCCAGGCGCGACCCCTGTTGTTGCACCGCCGCCAATAGGGCCGGGATGGTCTCATGGGGTTCGTGAACCTGCAGCGCGATTGTTCCGTCTTCATGACGTACCGACTGCACGCCCGGCAAACTCTTCCAGAGCGAGTCGCCAGTGATGCCGTTCCCACTTATGGCGATCTCTAAAACGTGATGACCACCCAACCGCTCGATCAGTTCCGCCGGCGAGCCTTCGGCGATGATCTTCCCGTGATCGATGATGGCGAGGCGATCGCAGAGCTTCTCCGCCTCGTCCATGTAATGAGTTGTAAGCAGGATCGTGCCGCCACGCTTCTGAAACTGACGAACGATGTCCCACAACTGACGTCGGCTTTGCGGATCGAGTCCCGTCGTCGGCTCGTCAAGGAAAAGGATCTTCGGATTACCGACGAGCGCGGTCGCCACTGCAAGCCGCTGCTTCTGCCCGCCGGAGAGCTTTCCGACCCACGCGTTGGCCTTTTCCGTCAGAGACAGCTCTTCGATTACTTCGTCGATATCCGCCGGCTCGCGATAAAAGCTGGCGAACAGCACCAAGGTCTCGCGCACCGACAGCTTTTCCGAGAGCCGCGTCTCCTGCAGAGAAATGCCCAGCCACTCGCGCAGTTCGCGCTCATGCTCGTGCCACGTCATCTCCAGGATTTCGACTGTGCCGGAGGTCGGTGCGAGTAGTCCTTCAAGGATTTCGATGGTCGTGGTCTTCCCCGCCCCGTTCGGCCCGAGCAGGCCAAAACACTGACCGGCCGGGATCGTCAGGTCGATCCCGCGGACGGCTTCCACGTTGCCCTCGTAGGTCTTCTTGAGGTCGCGGCAGAGGATGGCGACGGACATTGGGCAATTTTACAGGAGTGCTGGGGGGTTCGAGGTACGAGGTTCGAGCCCAATCGCAACCGCGCAAATGCGAGAAGTTTTTCGGCTCGCATCTCGCTCCTCGTACCTCGCACCTCATGCCGCAGTTGTCCTAGCCCTTCCGTAATTGTCCTGCCGACCCATGCCTGTGTCAGTCTATTTGGCGAACTTCGTGCCCTCCCCTGGGTCCTGGAGCAAGTACATATTTATCGGGAATAGGTGCCTTATGGCTCCTGACGGAGTTCTTCAAAAAGTCGCCGCATCTCTCAGAAGCGTCGGGGAGTTCGACCTCGCCGCAATCAGCGTCACCCCGACTTCATCGGTTTATAAAGCCGTCGAGCGTAAGCTCCGCCGTCCTCTCGTTATCAAGCTAATGCCGCTATCGCAGTGGCCCAACCGTGCGCAGATCAGCGCCATGGCGGGGGCCGAGCGCCGCATCGTGAAGGGGTTCGATTTTCCCAACGTTCCGCGCCTGCTCACGGGTGGTGAAGTCGACGATCATCTCTTCTGGATCTCCGAGTTTGTCGACGGCGTGCCGCTGAGCAAGACGCTCGAAATGGGCGAAACCTTTTCCGCCCTTGACCTCGTCGACATGGCGCGCCAGCTCTGCAATAGCGTGGAATCTACCGGAAAATCCGGCATTGTGCACCATCGCTTCCATCCCCAAAACCTGATTATCGAGTGGGATGGTGGCGCAAAGATTCTCGACTGGGGAGTTCCTCCGTACGCCGATTTCGGCCCCAATCCTTCACCAGCGACCCTGCACTCCGCGCATTATCTCGCGCCCGAACAGCTCTCCGGTCCCGTCGGCGATCTCCGCTCGAACCTGTTCAACATTGCAGTGATCCTGTATCACCTTGCTACGGCGCAGTTGCCCTTTACCGGCGAGACCATCAAGGCTCTGAAGTCGTCCATGGAATCAGGCGCGCCCCCGAGCCCCTCGAAGCTGAATCGAAAAATTCCCGAGGGCCTCTCCGTACCTATTCTCAAAACCCTGGCCGCGAACCCCGACGACCGCTACCAATCCGCGGCAGAATTCCTGCGCGATCTCGAGAATTTCAAGAAGTACGGCGTGAAGGAAGAACTACCGGCGAACTTTTACTCGCGCCCAGCATCAACGGCGAGCCCCGAACCCGGTTCGCCCAACAGTTCGCGTCCGCAATTCGATTCCGGCCTCGATTTGGACAACGCCTGGACTCCGGCTGTAACCGCGCGCCAGACCGCCGACATCGCGGTGATGTCGCTGCAGGACGCAACCGTCGCTGTCGCCGAAAAACCGCCGGAGCCCGCGCCAGCCCCGGTCGAACCGCCTGTGCCCGTAAAAGAGACCGTCTACTGCGAACCCGAAGCGAAACCCGCAGCTCCGCCGAAGCCAAAGATTCCTCTTCCGAAGATCAAGCCCCCAAAAATCACGATGAAAGACGTGAACAAGGTGGCCAACAAGATTCCGCCGCTCACCGCCGCGCTGGTGCTCGCCGGAGTTGTCATCGTCCTGTTCGCGTGGAAATTCATCATCCCGACGCTCATCACTGACAAGGCACCGGTTACGAAGCTGGCAACCGATACCACGCAGGCCCAGTCTGCGCAGCCTGAGCAACCCGCGGTTCAGCCCACGCCGGAATCTGCCGCAGATTCATCCGCCGAGGAAGAGTCGAGCGGTCCCGACGTGGTCGTCCGCACCTACGACAAGAGCGGCCATGCCAAGCCGGTTCGCAAAGCTAAGATCAAGACTCTTGTCCTTCCGCCCCCGCCACCCACAGTGGGCGAGCTCGCCGTGAACTCCGATCCTGCAGGTGCATCATTCATACTGGACGGTCGCTCCGATCCAAGCTTCGTCACGCCATTTACGGTCTCGCAACTCGTTCCCGGTCACCACACCGTCACCTTCAACAAGCCGGGATACCAGTCGCAATCGCTCGCAACGGATGTCACCGCCGGTTCTCGAGCCACCATCATGACGCGCCTTGCGCTCCAGGGCGGAACGCTCAGCATCGCCAGCACGCCATCCGGCGCGCATATCGCAATCGACGGCCGCGACACCGGCAAGACCACACCGGCGCAGTTTATCGTCATACATGGCCAACATACAGTTACTCTGAGGTTCCCGGGCTATCTGGAAGCCAGCATTCCCGTCGCCATGGCGGATGGTCAGACCCACTCGATTTCGCCCGACCTGATTCCCATGGGTCGGACAGTCGATATCAAGACCGCGAAGAAGGGCTTGTTTGGCATGGGCCGCGGCGACAAAGACATGGGACGTGTCACTATTCGCACAGAACCAACCGGCGCCACTGTTCTCGTCAATGGGCAGGCAGCGCCCAAGACGACCCCGACCGAGATCATGCTGAACCCCGGCGGCTACGAACTCATTTTCCAGTTGCCCGGCTACAAGACACAAAAGAAGGTCATCGTCGTCGACTGGGGTTCCAAGGTTACAGTGACCGAGACTCTCCGCGCGGGTCAGTAGCAGTCCGAAAACCCGACGCTCCATAGCCCACACCTGTCACCCCAGGCGAACTATGGACAACGCCGGCCCCGGCCGCGAAGGCGCGCCAGATCTCGCCCGATCTACGCGCTGATGCGACATCTCGCCGAAGTTCTGCTTCTAATCTCGCAGGACCTCTATGGCCCCGACCCTGCTTCTACTCGCGTCTTTCCTAAATTACGTGCGAAGGTTTGGGCCGCTCGCGTTCCTCGCCGTCGGCCTTGTGGACCAGTCCATCATTCCCCTGCCCGGCAGCATGGACGCCCTGCTTATCTTCTTCGTCGCATCCAAGCCTGAGCTGTGGTGGTACTACGTTCTGATGGCAACCGCCGGAAGCACCGTCGGCGCATACGTGACCTACCGCATTTCAATGAAGGAAGGCAAAGAAGCTCTTGAGAAGAGGATCGGGAAGAAACGCGCTGACAAGGCTTACCGCGTCTTCGATCGGTGGGGTTTCTGGTCGGTGTTCATCGGAACCATTCTTCCGCCACCCTTCCCCATCGTCCCTTTTATTGCCAGCGCCGGAGTGATGCAGTATCCACGTCATCTCTTCCTGCTCTCGTACTCGTCCGGTCGCATCGTCCGCTTCACCATTGTCGCGTGGATCACAAAGATCTACGGAAAGAGCCTCTTCCAATTCTTCTCGCAGTACTACCAGCCGGCCCTCTACACACTGATAGGACTTGGCATTGCCGGCGGACTAGCGGCCTGGTGGCACTTCAAGCACTACAAGAAGAAGCACAGGCAGTCCGACACCCCCGAGCGCCGCGCCGCCTGAACTCGCGCTCGGAAATTCGCCTGCGGTTCACGCGGCGAGTGATTCGGAATGCCTGAGAATTTCGCCTGCTGCGGCGCGCAATTGCTCCGGCGTCGCCCGAACCTCATACAGGGGAACCATCCTGTCCGCGAATCGATTCTTATACATATATTCGCCGGTCATGTAATCGCACTCGAGCCCCTCGCGAAGGCTGTCAGCTGTCGCCTCGAAAAGAAGCACCTGTCCGGGCGACTCCTTCGCCCAACGCTCGTCGAAATATGTCGTGTAGAACCGCCTCACGGTACCGTCGCGGAACGTAACCAGTGCCGCGACGAGATCGGTAACCGTTTCGTAGGTGAAGATTTCGCAACGCGTCTCCGGCAGCGCTGCGACCGCCATCATGAACTCGCGTCGAAGCGGATCGCAAAACAGGTTGGTTCCAACGTCCTGTTGCGCCTTTTTTTCGTAAATATGGCGCACCAGCGTCCGGTTCGAGCCCGAGTGCCGCCGATACTGAACTCCCGCGCGCCGGAACCGACGGGTGAACCTTCTCAGGCGATTGCGTGATCTCACGAATTCATCGGTATCGGTGCTCGTGCTCAGAGAAGGCGCATTCGCAAAGAACTGAACATCGAGACCGCTCCAAGTCTGTCTAATCTCGTCACCACGGAGCGCCTTCACCTTAAACGGCAATCCCCATTCCGCGATCCGCTCCCAAGCCCGGACTAGTACGCCAGGCTCGCCCTTCACCAGCGCCGTCCGATAATCGAACATCGCCTCGCCCGCAAGATGCACCTCTCCGCATTTGCTGCCGAGCACGGATGGCACCAGCACCGATCCAGCATCGCTTTCCAGATAGAGAAGATGCGGCGTCTCCCTTTGCGCAAACACACTGAGCGCGGTCGCATTCCAGGCATAGCTCTGGAACATCGTCATGCCTGGTTGGGATTGCAGTTCCTCCCAGAGAGGACGGATTCGCTTCAAGTCTTCAGAGTGATTGATAACTGCGCTACGTAACACGAACACCTATGCCGATCGCCTGGGCTGTCCGCGATCACTTACTTAGAGGCAGTTCCGGAGTCACGGGTTCGACCATATTCGTGCCCTGCCTTGTCGCGTCTGTCGATTCGGGCCTCACGGCTTTCGCTGCTGTTGCAGCTTGTCTATTCCGGGAGGTCCGGAATTTACGGGAAACATATCGCCAGTGACAAGCGGCCGTTGCACGGAATCTTCCAGGTCCCCGAGCGCCGCCTGCGCACGTCCCAGCGCATTGAGCTGCGCCTGAGCCACGGCTGAAAGCTGAATCTCGACAGCGTCAAGACTCAACCGGTCCCCCGCGCCAGCACTGATATTGTGCTGGACGATTTGCAGCTGAGATTGTTGCAGTTGATACGACGATTCCGCCTGCAAGTATGCCCTCAGTGCCGCCTTATACACTGCAAACGCCCTCTCGGTCTTTTCGATCACCTGGGCCTGTGTCTGCAGGAAGGCGGCTGCTGCTTGCTCGCGACGACCCTCCGCCTCGGCTATCGGTCCCTGGTTCCGGTTGAAAATCGGCAGCGTGGTCGAAAAGCCCACAGTGAAGTAACTGTGGCCCTCTTCATAGGAATATCCTGGGCCGAGATTGAAGTTGGGATATTGTTTGGCAATCTCGGAGTGCAGGTCGGCTTCGGCAGCCGCGTACTGCGCGAGAGCACGTCGAATGTTCAGACGATTCAGCACCGCATCTCGGCGAACCTGGTCTACCGAGAGTGAGTCTGCGGGTGGCAAGGTGTCCATCTCCGGCCACGAGAACTCCACGCCATCGAGCGCCGCCATGGGTACCCCTATCGCAGTTGCCAGGGCGGACCTCGCGTCGGCAAGCTGAACCTCCGCCGAGCGGACCGCCGCGGTGGTCCTGGAAAGCTCAAGGCGCGCGAGGTCCACGTCGAACCTCGTATTTTCGCCAGCTTCTAATATCTGTTCCAGGATCGCGACTTGATCGGCCCTTGCCTTCTCCTCCGACTGCAGCAGTCCGAGGTTTCGAGACGCAACGAGATAATTCAATAAGGCCACCCGGATGCCCATCGCTACATTCCAGGCTGAATCCGCAAGGTCGAATTGAGCGGCCTCATGAAGATTCCTGGCACCCTGAATGCGAAGTCCGCGCTTGCCGGCCGTCTCTAGCAGAAAGAGCAAATTCTGGCTGAGCAGGTAGGGGGCGGGGACACCCGGCGCGAGATCCATTGTCGGATTGGGCCGCTCTCCAGCCGTGATCATTGCTCCTTCAGCCGTAGCAACACGAGCTCGCGCGGAATCCAACGCCGGATTGAAATACAGAGCGGCCAGTGAAAGCCTGTGAAGATCCCAGCTCTTGGGCGGCCACTGCGATACCAAGTGACCGAGGTTCTGTTCTTCAAATGATCGAAGGCCCGCGTCGGCCAGACTCCGCAATTCGAATTGCGATGCTGTTTTGCTGGGGACGATGGGAGCGGGATGATAATGACGGACGGCGCAACCGGCGAGAAGACAGCTCGTGATCAAAAGAACGCTTTGCTTCCCTATGCGAGGCATGCAAGTCTCTCCCATCGACCCACCCGATTACCGAACTAACGTCCCGCAAACACCACGCCGGGTTCCAGTTTGAGCACCGGGCGGGCACTAACCGCGGCAGCCGCAATGCTCACAACTACCACCACCAGCGTCGCGAATACCGGTACGAACCACATCATCCGAAACGGAAAATTGAATTCCACGATCACAAATTGGCCGACGATGGCGCAGACGCCAAGTCCGAGACCGATGCCCACCAGCGCGCACAATCCGGCCTGCACAAAAATCATCGTGAGCAGTAGCCGCGAATCGGCCCCCATCGCTTTCAGCACGGCGTACTGCTTCAGACTGTCGCTCGTAAACATGTACAGCAACACACCTGTGACGCCCAATCCGACCAGCATGGCGATGGATACCATCGATGCGATATCGCCAACATCTTCGGAATTCACCAGCAGCCAATCGACGGTGTCTTTCTTGAAGTCATCCGAAGAGCGCGCCTTGAGGCCTGTCTGCGCCTCAATGCGTCTGGCAAGTTCCCGCGGCGAGACTCCCGGTGCGGCCTTCGCAATCACAAAAGTCAACAAGTGGGGCTTCGGCGGCAGCATGCGAGCTGCGTCAGAAAGCGTCGTGTACATCACCGGTTGCGGGGGATACCGCGGCTGAGCGTTCGCCAAGCCCCTAACCACAACGCGATGTTCGTCGACTCGCAACTCATCTCCTGCCGCAAGTTCACGCGTTGGCACATTGAGACGGGGCTGACCATAGGGCCATTGGTCAGCTGCCAGAACCGGAGTTTGGAGCTTGCCCTGCGTGCCACCCGGGGCGACAACAACCGCATCGGGAGTTCGCATCAATGTTGGCGATACGCCGCCTTGTAGCGGCGGCAGGCCAAACAAGGTCGCGTCATCCACTGCTATGAGTTGAAACGATTGAAATCGCCCATTGGGGAACCGCGTGTCCACTGTACCCACAGCCAGAGGCATGGCGTAAAGAACGCCATCAACACTGCGAACACGCGACAATGCCGAATCCGGTATGGTGGTAGTCAGCTCGGTGGATTGAACCGCCGGGTCCATCACCCACACGTCCACATTCGGGTTCTCGGTAATCAGTGCGAATCCACGCGTCATGAAACCGCAGAGGTACGAGCCCGCGTATGTGACCAGAAATGAAGTAAAGGTGATCCCAAACAACAGGCCCAGGTACTTCGCGCGATCTCCCCGAAGCATCTTTATCGCGATGCGCAGCATTACTCTTTTCCTCGAGCGGCCGTGCTCGCATCCGGCGGAGCTTGGATGAACACATCCATCAACTGCCCCACATAGGCGTGTAGCGATGCTCGGTCGAAGCGGTAGACCACCTGTAAAACCCGCGTATCGGTTCTTTGCGTGGCATCGCCCGTGAGCAACGCCTGGGGCACAACGTCCGGGTCCGTCCGCACGTATTTCAACGGAGTCTTAAGGTTCGCGTTGCCGCGCACATAAGCCACTGCTGGCGAGTCGGCCTGGAATCTCCATGCATCGCTCTGGTCAATGTCGACACGCACGTGCAAAACGGTATCGTTACCCAGCACCATCAGCGGTGTCGCGAGGACTCCACTCTGGGCGTACTCTCCGAGGCGCATCTTCATTTGCAGGATGGCCCCTGCAACCGGAGCTCGCACCGTGTGAATTCGTACCTGGTCCTCGATCTGCTTCACCTGCGCCTTCGCCGAGCCAATTTGAGCCTTGATCTGCCGGACCTGCCCTTCAGCCGAGGCCACCTGGGCTTCACCCGCTGCGACATCCAGCTTCCGACTGGCTAAGTCTTCGCTGCTTATCGAGACTCCCGGGACCAGGCTCTCTCCGACGCGGAGGTGATTTTCAGCCTTCGCCAGGGTTTGCTGCGCCTGAATGACATTGGCCGTTGCCGAGAGTAGCTGGGTTTCCACTTCGCTGACCTTGGCGCGTGCTGGAATCAATTGCGCATCCAGGTCGCGCGTATCGATCTTGAACAGTGGCGCGCCACGCTTCACCTGCTCGCCCCACGTGACGTATATATCCGTAACGATGCCTGAAACCGGCGTGCCAACGGCGATGTTTTCGGTGCTGGCCTCCACAATGCCGGGACCAAAAATGTAGGACGAGAATGGCGCTTCGGCCGGCTGAAAGAGCGGAGTAGTGGCGGCGGGAGCGCGATTCCCTTCGTTTACCATCACAACCGCCGCAGCGACACCGACCAGCGCCAGGATGGGAAGCAAGTACCTGCGAACTGTTTTTATCATTGCAAACGCTCCTCACTGGGCCCCTCGTGCACCTCGATAATCTTTCCGTCGTCCATGCGGGCAATGCGATCGGCAAAACCAAAAATCCGAGGATCGTGGGTCACTACGATGAGTGCTCGGTCAGGACGCCTGGCCAGCTGTCGCAAAAGTTCCATCATGCGCTGGCCAGTGCTGTGATCGAGGTTGCTGGTCGGCTCATCGCAAACGATCAGTTTCGGTTCATGCACCAGGGCACGTGCGATCGCGACACGTTGCTGCTGGCCGCCGCTGAGCTTTGCGGGAAGTGCGTCAAGCCGCGCACCGAGTTGGACCGTTTCGAGCGCGTGTTTCGCCCGGGCTTCCGCCTCGCCGCGAACGAGGCCGTTGATCAGCAGCGGAACGGAGACGTTCTCAACCGCATTGAGCGCCGGCAGGAGATTGAAAAGTTGGAACACAAAGCCGATAGAACCGCGGCGAAAATGCGCACGAGTCCTCTGGTCCATCTCGTTCAGGTCGCGGCCCAGCACTTCGCATTCGCCGGAATCACGGTCCAAAACTCCCGCGATGACTGAGATCAGCGTCGTCTTCCCACAGCCCGACGGCCCCACGATCATGAGTAGCTCGCCGTGGCGAACATCCAGGTCGACGCCACGCAGCGCCTTGACCTGCGCGTCTCCCGTCCCGTAGCTCTTGGTAACCCCGCGGCAACGGACTGCAATATCCGAATTAATGTTTATGGAACTCTGCATGGCTCCCCGCTGCGCAAGGTGGTAACGAACCGAGGCACACACTGCCCTCAGCAGTTCTCAGCACAGCAGAAAGCACTAGATTCGAAGTGGCGATTGAAGTGATATAGGAGGGCCCGTCGCGAGTCGATCGAGCGGAGTGGTTCGGAGAGCGACGAAAAGATGATTTGAGATTTCCAGCAGTTTTACGCGCCTCAGAAGTTGCGATGCTACGGATAGCATCTTCCTGCCAACCGCGAACACCACTCCCAGGCACGCTGCCATGACGACAACTGTGTAGTCCACATCCTGGCCCGTCTTCAACGTGTGATCCCAGTGGTCGAGTAGTTCGGAGATATGCCCCCCGAGCATTCCGGCCAGGATCACCACGGCCACCAGATGTAGCAGCGTCTTGCGCATCGCAATGAAGGCGAGTCTAAAACTCCACTAAGGAGTCGTCAAATTCTGCACGGCAGAGCCACTCGTTGAAGCAATTTGCCCTGGTGCAGGCACTAAGTTGGATGCATGGAGCCAAAGAAAGCTGCTCGCAGAGAATTCCTTTTGCAACCCTCATTGCAGAGACATCGGACCTAAAGAGGTGCGCGCTCCGGCGCTTCCCCTCCGCTGGTGCGGTAAGCGCGGATGACGTCTTCCAGGTTAATGACGCCCAGCAATTTGCTGTGGTCGGCGCGATGCACGACGGGAAGCATGGGCAACTCGCCGATCATGCGCAACGCGTAATCCAGAGGATGATCGGGATAGAGTTGCGGCAGCATCTGTCCTGCAACCGTCGCGAGCGGAGCTTGGTCGTTGGCATTTCCGTCCATCAGTGCCTCTTTCGTAATTCCCGCCCAGTTTCCCGAAGCCATCTGCACGAGGAAGAACTTCTGTCCCGAAGCTTGCGCAATACGGCGCGCGTCGGCAAGCATCTCGAAGCCCGAGAGAACAATTGGGCGCGGCTGCATTGCGGTTTCAACCCGCAGGACTTCCAACTCGCGCTCTTCTTCCAGCGAAGGAAGGTCCAGTCCGTCCTGTCGCGAGAGCAGGTCGAAGATTGGTGTCGGCTGGAACTGTCGCGAGATGAAGTACGCAATCGTGTCCGAGATGATCACCGGGAGAATAATGGAGTAATTCCCCGAGACCTCCAAAATCATGAACACTGACGTCATAGGTGCGCGCAAGATTCCCGCGAACAGCGTTCCCATGCCGACCATCGCGTAAGCTCCGACCGGAACCGACAGGTGCGGAAACAGCGCCCGCTCGAACATGCCCACGCCGCCCCCGATCATGGCGCCGATGAAAAGGGTGGGAGCGAATAGTCCGCCCGGAGTCCCGCTGCTGAAGGAGAAGCCCGTCGCGGCGATCTTCAGCCCGGCCAGGATCAGGAGCAGCTTCCACGGGAACTGCCCGTGCATCGCCTGGTCCATGTAGTCGTAGCCTGCGCCCATCACTTGCGGAAACCAGATTGCTATTACGCCGATGATCGCGCCCGCCACAGCAGGTTGGAAGTATTGCGTCCACGGCGGAAGCCTCTTTGCCCACGGGCGCAGAAAGCTGACCATCTTTACGAACGCCAGCGAAGCGAATCCGCCGATCACGCCGAGGATGGCATACGCGCCGAGTTCGCCGGGATGAACGAGGTGATATTGCGGAATGCGAAACAGCGGGGCATCGCCGAGAAACCAGCGTTCCACGACAACGCTGGAGATAGCCGACAGCACGATCGCGCCCAGCGTTCCGGCGCTCCACCGCCCGACGACTTCTTCAATGACGAACAGCACCGCCGTGATCGGCGCGTTAAAGGCCGCGGCGAGGCCCGCGGCGGCGCCCACGGGCGCAATCAGGCGCAAGCGCTCGCGCGAGAGCTTCAGACGCCGTCCCAGGAACGACGCCAGCCCGGCGCCAATCTGCAGAGCCGGATCTTCGGGACCAAGCGACTGCCCGCTGCCGATAGCCAGCGCACTGGTAATGAATTTTCCGATGACGGTGTCGCCGGCAATATAACCGTCGTAAATGTAGAGCGCACCCTTGGTCTGGTTGACGCCGCTGCCACGCGCCCTGGGGAAGAACCGAATCACGAGAATCGCAATCAACAGTCCGACGGCGGCCGGGATGAAAACGACCCGCGGGAAGCTCGGCTTTAGCGAGCTACCGAGAAGTACCAGGCGGGCTGACTCGATGGCGATACGGAAGCAGACCACCGCCAAGCCGGAGAAGATACCGATAAAAATCGCGAGGAGGAGGAAGAACTGCTCTTCGCGGGCGGTGAGAAATTCACCGGTAAGAACACTGCCGAGGGTTCGCCAATACTTCCGGCGAACCGGACTCGCTGCATTTTTGGCTTCGGGCTCCACCATCAGCGTGCCCCCGCCCCGTGCGCCAGCACCAGCAGCGCGGCATCCACTCCCGTCGGAGCCCCGCAGGTACCCTCGCTCGTCGCCTCGACCTGGTAGGCCCAGCTCACCACATTGTCCAGGAGGTCCGGATCCCGCTGCAGGATCCACGGCCGAATTCGCTTGAAGTTGGACGCCTGTTGCGTCGCCAGCTGCTGCAACGCCGGGTCGTTGTGATTCGTCAGACAGTCATTCAGTCGATCGCTAGCCCCCTCATAGGCCGCCTGCGCGCGTTCAGCCCGGGTCTTGATGTTGATACCCTTCGCGTAGGGATCTGTGGAGAGTATCAGCTGGGACTGCTTTTCCAATTGAGTCGCCTCTTCCATTTTCGGATCGATTCTCACCGCCAGTCGCGCATAATCCCTTGCCTCTGTGTATTTTCGCAGCGCGAAAGCCGCCTGCGCCGCGCCCAGGTCAGCTTGTGCATTGTTACGATTGGCCTTGCGAGCATTCTTATAGGCAATCAGAGCGCGATCAGGCTGGTCAGCCTCCATCATAAGGTCTCCCAGTTTCACCTGCTGGGCGCTATTTGGAGGAAGCTCCGCAGCCAGTGCAATCAGCTCAGCCTGCGCACCTGCAATTTGGTGACTCGAGAGAAGATAGTTCACGAGTTCAAACCGCACTGCCTCGCGATTCTGCAGAGGATGAGTTTCCCATACCCCGTAAATCGCTCCGTGGTAGTAGCGGACGGCTTCCTGCGCATCTCCCATCCGTGCCATCACTCGCGCCAACTGCAGATTCACAGTCGCATCGCCGGGCCGCTCCTCCCACAAATTTGCGAGATGAACGCGGGCTTCCGGCAATTGTCCCGACCGCATTAGCGCCAGCGCCAGCTTCAGCCGGTAGGTATCGTCATTTGGAGCAAATGCGAGCGCAGTTTGAATTTCATCGACAGCTCGTGCCGGGTTCCCGGCCGCAAGGTCGCGGTCTCCGCGAGAAAACCACCTTACGGCCAGCATCTCCTGGCGTGCTTTGTAACCTCGAGTTATGAATCCGGTGACGGTGAATCCGCCGAGTAGAACGATTACCAGCAACAGGACCACCCCGCGCGTGGGCCGGGTTTCTGTTGCCAGGCTTTCACCACAAGATGGACATGCGTTCGCCGCATCGCGAAGCGCCTCGCCACATCGAGGACAGCTTCGAGTCGCAGATTCCATATCTTTCAAGATAACAAATTCGAGAGCTCTCGCGTAAACGCGCAGCAGCTCTCAGAGCAGAAGTTAGCGTGACTGAAACGGTACTGCACCTTAGTGACTACTGGAACGTAGCCTGTGAAATTCGCTCAGTAGCCTTGAAATCCCGCAAAAAATCAAAGGGAGAGGCAGGTTCTCCTCTCCCTTTCGGTCTTCGGGTTGCACTTCTCACACCTGCCAATCGCGGCAGATGCAGGACACGCGCCCGAATCAGTAGAGCCGGAAGTTAACTTCAACGTTGATCTGCACCGCCACCGGGCGGCCGTCCTTCATTGCCGGCTCAAACTTCCACTTGCGCACGGCTTCGATCGCCTTTTGATCGAGACCCATGCCCAGACTGCGAGCAATCTTGATATCGCGCGGCTTGCCGTTCTCATCCACGATCAGCCACAGCACGCAGGTTCCCTGGTACTTCGCCTTGCGAGCTTCGTCGGAATACTCCGGATCAGGCGTATCTAGCGCGCGAGGAGCAGAAACACCGCCACCTACGCGAAACACTCCGCCACCTATGCCGCCGCCACGTCCTGGACCAACACCCGGTCCAGAGCCGGAACCGACACCGCCACCGCTGCCCGAACCGATTCCGCCGCCGCTACCCGTTCCGTTAGACATCGGGCCGGTAGGAATCACAGCCTTCATGTCACCGAGGTTCGGCAATGCCGCATTCGCCATCTTCACCTGCGGTGGGACAACCACAGTCGGCTCAACCGGCAGCTTGGGATTGTCATTGCGGATAACCATCGCCGGGGGCGTAATCTGTTCCATCGCGAACTTTGGCAGCCTGCCTTTCGGCGCCTTGAGTTTGTCGCGATCGCCGCCGCCACCGCCACCACCGACGTCATCATTCTTTTTTGCAGACATCGGAACGTATTGCGAAATATCCGGCGCGATCAAGCTGACGGTTTCCTGCTTCTGCACCTCGTGAACAACCTTCGCGCCCATAATGGAAATCGCGATCAGGCCGCCCACCGCCAACGCGTGCAAAACCGCCGAGCCCCACGCACCGCGCCGGCGATAGTTGTAATCACCCCAAATTTCGCGCACCTTGACCGGACGCGATGTGAGTTGCAGGGGCGGAAGCTTCTCAGGATGGAAAGTGTCGTGGTAATTCTGCTTCAACGACTCCCATAGCCCAAGATCGAACCGCTCCTTCGGCAGGAGATTCAGCTCGGGTACTTCGGGTCGGGGGAACATTTCCTGGTATGCCATAACGCTTGTTTCGGCCCTTCTAGTAGCGCGACCGCTGTCGCGGCTGTTGTAAGGATGAGCACGTCACCTGCCAAGGTTGCACCTCGTTGTGAATGCTGCAGTCCCTTTGTATTTCTCCATGGAACCGAGAATCCTTCCGTCTGGCCCAAACTCCTCGGATTCTTCGGATGTGTACTCTGATGCCATTCCTGCGGTGCAGGGTTCCCAAACAGCTAAAGATTTACATTCCAGACACAATTCCGGGGCTACATTGGACTGCGCGAAATTCGCTCCCTATAATGAAATTTTGAGCAGCCCTACCCTTCTGCGCATGATTCGGTGAGAGTGGGGCAGTTTAGGAGCCTAGCTGTCCCTTGGCCGACACCGACAGAGCAACACAACCCGCGCCTCTTGAGTTGAAGAAGACCCTGAACCTGCCGAAAACCGGCTTTCCTATGAAGGCGAACCTGCCGACGAACGAGCCTAAGTTGCTCGAACGCTGGAAGGAAATCGATCTCTACGGAAAGATTCGCAAGGCAAGCTCGGGACGGCCTTCGTACGTTCTGCACGATGGGCCGCCCTATGCGAACGGGCCCATTCACCTCGGCACGGCGATGAACAAGTCGCTGAAGGACTTTGTCGTCAAGACGCGCACTATGGCGGGCTACGACTCGCCCTACGTCCCCGGCTGGGATTGTCACGGCCTCCCCATCGAAATCAAGGTCGACGAGAAACTTGGGCGCAAGAAGCTCGAGATGGATCCTCTCCAGGTTCGCGACGAGTGCCGCAAGTACGCCGAAAAGTTCCTCGACCTGCAGCGGACGCAGTTCATGCGCATCGGCGTCTTCGGCGACTTCTTCCATCCTTACTCCACCATGAGCCCGCAGTATGAAGCCGCGGTCATGAAGAACTTCTTCGCCTTCCTCGAGAAGGGCATGGTCTACAAGGGCCTGAAGCCGGTCTACTGGTGCATCCACGACAAGACCGCGCTCGCCGAGGCCGAAGTCGAGTACGAGAACCACGTCAGCCCCAGCATCTGGGTTCGCTACGCCCTGACCAGTGAACCCGAAAAAATCGATCCAGCACTGAAGGGCAAGAAGGTCGCAACCATCATCTGGACGACGACTCCGTGGACGTTGCCTGCGTCCATGGCAGTGACGTTCAGCCCGACGGAAGATTACGTCGCGCTCGAGTCCAGCGACTGGGTCTATATCGTTGCCGACAAGCTTGCGGACGACACCTCGCGCCTGTGCAGCCTCGGGCCGGTGAAGAAGATCGCTACCTTCCCGGGCACAAAGCTCGAACACACGACCTACTCGCACCCGTTCCTGGATCGCAAGATTCTTGGCGTGCTCGGCGATTACGTCACCATGGACCAGGGCACCGGCGCGGTCCACACGGCCCCCTCTCACGGTGCGGATGACTTCTATACCGGCGTGAAGTACGGGCTCGACCAGACCTGCAACGTCGACGAAGCGGGACGCCTGCGCAATGGCCTACCCGAATACGATGGCCTCAAGGTCTTTGACGCCAACGAGAAGATCGTAGAGTTGCTTCGCACGCGCGGCGTGCTGATGGGGTATGACAAGCTCGAGCACTCGTATCCGCATTGCTGGCGCTGCCACAACCCGGTAATCTTCCGCGCCACCGAGCAATGGTTCATCTCCATGGAAGCGAAGCTCGGCGACGGCACCCTGCGTTCTAAGGCGCTCGACGAGATCGCGAAGGTGCGTTGGGATCCCGCCTGGGGTGAAGGCCGCATCTCGAACATGATCGCCACGCGCCCCGACTGGTGCATCTCGCGCCAGCGCGTCTGGGGTGTGCCCATCGCCGTCTTCTTCTGCGAAAGCTGCAACGAACTGCTGATCTCGAAGGAAGCCAACCGCGCGGTCGTCGCGATGTTCGGCAAAGAAGGCTCGGACGCGTGGTATAAGCGCAAGCCTTCGGACATCCTCCCCGCCGGCGTCAAATGCGCGAAGTGCGGCAGCACGAACTTCCGCAAGGAGATGGACATCATCGACGTGTGGTTCGAGAGCGGATCGTCGCAAGCGGCGGTTCTCGGCCGCGACGGACTGCCCTGGCCCGCCGACCTTTACCTCGAAGGCGGCGACCAGCATCGCGGATGGTTCCACTCTTCCCTGCTCTGCGCTCTCGGCTTGCATGAGGCTGCCCCCTTCCGTGGCGTGACCACCTGCGGCTGGACACTCGATGACCAGGGCCGCGCGCAATCGAAGTCGCTCGGCAACGTTGTAGATCCCGTCGATATCGCCAAGCGCCTCGGCGGCGAAATCGTGCGACTCTGGGTCGCATCCGTCGACTTCCGCGAAGACGTCGTTGGCACAGAAGCGCTCATGGAGCGCATCGGCGAGAACTACAAGAAGATTCGCAACACCTTCCGTTACGTGCTCAGTAACCTCGACGGCTTCGATCCCGCGCATGACGCGGTCGCATTCGACGACATGCAGCCGCTCGACCAGTACATGCTGCTGCGCACGGAAGAATTCGCGAAGCAGGTTCGCCAGTGGTACGAGGAGATGGTCTTCCATCGCGTCTATCACCGGCTGAACGATTTCTGCGTCGTCGACCTGAGCGCAATCTACTTCTCGATCCTGAAGGACCGTCTCTACACCGCCGCGCCGAAATCGCTCGCGCGCCGCTCCGCCCAGACCGCCATCTGGCGAATCGGCGAAGCTCTCGTGCGGCTGGTCGCGCCCATCATGACCTTCACCGCCGACGAGATCTGGCAGTATCTGCCACACGTTGCCGGTCGAAGCGAGAGCGTTCACCTGGAACTGTTCCCCAACCCCGGTGAAATTACCGGTCCGGTGCGCGACTCGGCTCACGTTGCGACCGTCGCTGCCGATTGGGACAAGCTCTTCGAGATCCGCGAAGAAGTTCTGAAGGCACTCGAGACCGTGCGCCAGGACAAGACGATCAACGACTCGCTTGAAGCCAAGGTCACCATCACGACTCCGAAGGAAACGTTCGAGTTGCTGAACAAACACCGCAAGCACCTGAACGCGTTCTTCGTCGTCTCGGCGACCGACGTTCTCCAAGGTGCCGCCCTCTCCGTCAAGGCCGAGCGCGCTCCCGGACAGAAGTGCGAGCGTTGCTGGAACTACTCGACGCACGTTGGCGAGGACAAGGTTTATCCCACAGTTTGCGAGCGCTGCAGCGCCACGCTTGCCGAAATAGAGCGAGGCTGAGTATTGCCTAAGACGCACGGTTTACGCTGGATACACCTCGCCATCGCCGTCGGCGCGATTCTGCTCGATCGCATCACGAAGATCATCATCGAGCGCACGCTGCCCACCAGTGACGCCATCACCGTGATCCCTGGATTTTTCCAGATCACGCACGTACACAATCGCGGCGCCGCCTTCGGCCTCTTCGCCGATTCCACCTCGGAGTGGCGGACCGCCCTGCTCGTCGGCTTCTCCGGTCTTGCGCTCGCCGTCGTCGGCTACCTTCTCTGGCGCAGCGATCACGCGCTGCCCACCACGGCCATCGGTTTGTCGCTGATTCTGGGTGGCGCCATCGGCAATCTCTGGGATCGCATCGCCAGGGGACAGGTCACCGATTTCCTCCACTTCTACATCGGCTCGCACGTCTGGCCAGACTTCAATGTCGCCGACAGTTGCATCGTCGTAGGTGCCGTCTTGCTCATGCTGGAGATTGTCTTCGCCAAGGACGCGGTCCGAGAGCACTCCGTCACCGGCGGTCAATGATCGCGGGAGGCTGCAGCCATGTTGCGCAACCGGTCCATCCCGAACACCACCGTTATTCCTGAACTTCCCTACGACGACGTGAACCAGGCCGCTGACTGGCTGTGCGTGGCGTTCGGCTTTACTGTTCGCCTGCGGATCGGCAACCACCGCTGTCAGATCAATATCGGCGAGGGCGCCATGGTCGCCATCGAGCGCCAGCCCGGTCGCACCGATGTAGGTCATGTGATGGTTCGCGTCGAGAATATCGACCGGCATTGCGAGCGCGCCCGTGCACACGGAGCGGTCATCTCACGTGAGCCTGCCGATTACCCCTACGGCGAGCGCCAATACAATGCCACAGACATTGGCGGGCACCGCTGGACCTTCACGCAATCCATCGCCGATAGCGATCCTCGCGATTGGGGCGGAACCCCGGTTCAGCTCACCTAAACCCATGGCAGGTTACCTAAGTCCCAGACCTTCTCAGGGCTAACCGTTATTGACACCGGACGCATGTTGCCTATACTGCAAATACCGCCAAGTAGCTGAAAAATGAGCGCATGACTGACCTCAGCCGAGTCCGTGAACAAGTCGAGCGAATCGTACGCGAGGTGGTTGGAGAGCACTCCGCCGCCATCAGCGAAGCAGTACGCGATCGTCTTGCGGAGCTGAAGCGCGAGCCCCAAGAGGCTCACGGTACCGCGCCCACTGATCTCTTAAACGCCGCTGTGGCATCGGTCCAGGACGCGACCACGCAGACCGACATCCTGAAGGCCCTGCTGGACGGAGCGATCAATTTCTCGCAGCGCGCGGGCCTGCTCGTCGTCCGAGGCACAACCGCTACCGGTTGGCAGTCGCGCGGATTCGACGACAACGAGGCTTTCCGGCACTTCAGCACCGACTGCACCCGGGGCCTCTGCGAACGCGTGCTGCACAACCGAACACCTTCGGCTGCCGCAGCCGACGAATTTGATTCATCGTTCGTAAGCCGCTTCGGACATCCGGCGGACGGCAATGTCGTTCTGCTGCCGCTGGTCATCAAGGAAAAGGTTGCGGCGATGGTTTACGCCGACGGCGGTGAAAAAGGTGCCGCTGGACTGAATGCCTCCGCGCTCGAACTACTGGTTCGCTGCACGGGATTGTGGTTGGAGGTGCTCTCATTCCGCAAAGTCGCACCCGCGGACCATCACGCCGCGCAGGAAATGCCGCCCGCTCCTACACCCGCGCCAGTCACGCCAAAACCTGTCGCGGCGACGGCCGCGGTTGCCGTCGCGGTTGCCGCACCCCCTGGGGCTATGCCAATGCCGCCGCCAGTACCTGCAGCAACTCCGGCATCCAATGGAGAAGACGAAGTCCGCAATAAGGCGCGACGCTTCGCGAAACTGCTGGTCGAAGAAATCAAGCTGTACAACCAGGCCAAGGTGAATGAAGGCCGCGCAACAAGGGATCTTTATGACAGGCTCAAGGACGACATCGACAAGAGCCGCGCTACCTACGAAAAGCGGTACGGACAGAGCGTCCCCGATGTCGACTACTTTACGCAAGAACTGGTGCGTATCCTCGGTGATAACGATCGTTCCATTTTCGGGGCGAATTTCCGCTGGTAAACTAGTCGCAGTGCAATGTCTCAATTGAAGGTTATCGCTGTTCTCCTCGCCGCAATTTTTCTGAGCGGCACTGTGTGTGCCAAGCAATCCTCTTCGGCCTCTTCAAAGTCAAAGAAAACTACTTCCGAGCACAAGAAGACAACTTCCGCGTCGAATAAAGCCGCCCAAAAGAAAGCTTCTGCGAAGACGCCACAGTCGACCGCAACAAAGAAGACGACGAAAAAGACCGTTTCGAAATCGCACGCCCGCAAATCAGTGAAATCGCGCCGCCGGTTTCATCACGTTCGGGTCAGCCCCGCGAAGCTGCGGCGGATGAAGCGTGCTTTCGTGAAGTCGGAAGACTTGAAGCCGATGGCGCTGCAACTCATCGACCTCCGTTCCAAGCCGGCCTACGCAGGTGTCGAAGCCTATGCGCGCAAGCATCCGGGAACCGATGAAGCCGCCATGGCGTGGCTGGCCGTCGGCTACGCCCACCTGCTGGACAAGGAGTATCCGCAGGCGCAGGATGCTTTGAAAAAAGCGCAACGGCACGCCGGCGAACTCGCCGACTACGTTCGCTTCATGCTGGCGCAAAGCTACGCCGGGCAGAACGACTGGCCGCAGGTCGTCGCCACGTTGCGCAATTTTCAGAAGGATTCTCCCGAGTCGATATTCCGCCACGATGTCGTTGATATCTATGGCAACGCCCTGGTCGCGACCGGGCACGCCGACGAGGCCGTGCCCTATCTCGAAGCGAATCGCCAGCCCACTCGCGCCGACGTCGAACTCGCGCTGGGTCGTGCTTACGTAAAAGCGGGCCAGGCGGCGAGGGGCGGAGAGATTCTTCGCCATCTCTATATAACAATGCCCGCAAGTCCCGAAGCCGATGCCGCGGCTACTGACCTGCAAACTTTACAGGCCTCCGGAGCGTTGCCGCCGCCTGCCTTCAACGAGCGTAAACAGCGTGCCACGCTGCTCATGCAGGCGAATCGCTTCTCGGATGCCGTTAACGAATATCGCGCGCTGCTGAACGATGCTCCTCCGGACGAGAAACCGGCGCTGCAAGTTGCGCTCGGCGTGGCGTTGCGTCGCGCAGGCAAAGATAGCGAAGCCGCCGGCCTCCTCCAGAACGCGCAGGTCACGGGCGAAGCCAACGCCATTCGCCTTTATAACCTCGGTGAACTCGCCCGCGACAAGGGCGACGACGCCGCTTTCCTCGACAACCTTAACCGCATGCGTCAGGAAGTCCCCACCAGCGCATGGTTCGCCACCGCGCTGCTTTCCGCCGGGAACAAGTATCTGCTGGCGAAGGACTACGATCACGCTATCGACGCCTATCGGGAACTGTACACTCGCTTCCCCAAGGATCCCCGCGCGTCCTACACGCACTGGAAGGCCGCGTGGCTCGACTACCGGCAAGGCCGCCTCGACCAGGCTAAGGAAGAATTCCAGGAACAAATCGCCAGGTGGCCCAATGACGATCAGGTGGCAGCGGCGCTCTACTGGCGCGGCCGTGTCGCCGAAGCGGAAAATGACAGGTCAACCGCAATCGCCTTTTACGCGAAAGTCTCCGACCGTTTCCGCAACTACTACTACGGCTTCCTCGGGCGCGAGAGACTGAAGCAACTCGGCCCGCTCCAGACCGTTTCGACAAACACGCTGCTCAATGCCATTCCCCGCCCCAAGCCTCTGCCGGAAGAAGCGCAGGAAACCGATCCGCCGCCGGGCGATCTGCACGTGGAGAAAAGCAAGCTCCTCGAAAACGCCGGCCTCACCGACTACGCCGTAAAGGAATTGCAGGAGGCCGACGGCGGACAGGGCGCGAACTGGGCGACGCTGCAGATCGGACGCATCTATCGTGACGCCGGCAAGTACTACCGCTCCCTTCAGGTCCTCAAGCGCGCAGTCCCGGCCTACTACTCCCTTGATTTCGGTGCGCTTCCGCGCGAGTACTGGAAGCACCTCTTCCCGCGTCCCTACTGGAGCGACCTGCAAAACTACGCGGGCCAGAACGACTTGAATCCCGATCTCGTCGCGTCGCTCATCCGCCAGGAATCCGAGTTCAATCCCAACGCGATTTCTTACGCGAACGCCTGGGGCCTTATGCAGTTGCTGCCCAAGGTCGGCCGTGGCGAAGCCAAAGAGCTGAAGATGCGCTTCTCGCAGGAACTTCTGCTCTCTCCCACCGTGAACCTGCGCCTCGGCACGCGCTATTTGAAAGAAATGATCGACCACTACAACGGACAGGTGGAGTATGCTCTCGCCGCATACAACGCAGGCACCAATCGCGTCGACGACTGGCTCGCCAGCGGCAACTTCAAAGACGTCCCAGAGTTCGTCGAATCGATCCCGTTCACGCAAACCCGCGAATACGTGCAGGCCATCATGCGCAACGCGCAGGTCTACCGCCAACTCTACGCAGGACAGAAGGCGGAACGCGGCGAGTAGTTACTGCGACGTCATTTCGTTGCTGTGACACGATTCGCGAACTTATCGTATTCGGTTTTCCGAATGATGTGCCGAGTGACCAGTTCGTCGGGATTTTTGTAAGGACGTCCAGCGATCACCCGATCGGCTTCAGCCGCGGTCACGCCCGGCAGGCTCGTCAGTTGCTCTTTCGTCGCGGTATTCAAATTGAGCGGCTTGTCGCGATTCCAGCCCTCGCGGATTCCTTGGGCGACGGCCTTGGCATCGCGCTTGGCCTCGGCCGTCGCATCCGCGGTCCTCTCCTTCAGGTCCTGCGTTCTCTGCTGTTGCGAGCAGCCGGGCGCGGTCATTGTTGTCGCTGCCAAAATCAGTGAAATCAGCCAGCATCTCAGCACTTTCATTGCGTTATCGCGCCCTCACCTAATATCGAGAGCCTTGTCGTCTGGCTTAGGTTGTTCCCCTTTGCCGTTTTTTCCTTCCCCATTTGGCCCTTGATTCCGGTGGAAAAACCCCTAGCCACAAAATGGCCCCCACCCTATACAATAGACTGCGGGGAAGGCCCCGGGGCTCCGAAGCCAGTAACTGGTCGGAAATTCCTGAATCTACCATCACATGGAAGCAATCGAATCAAGAGTAGGCGAGCCGACGAACGACGAAGCTGTCCTTGTTAATGCCGCCCGCAAGGGCGACATGGCGGCCTTCGAGGAACTGGTTCGCCGGTACGACCGCAACGTTTTTCGCATCGCGCAGCACATCACGCAGAATCGCGAGGATGCCGAAGACGTTGTTCAGGACGCGTTCCTGAAGGCGTACCAGAATCTCGGACAGTTCCAGGGCCAGTCGAAGTTTTATACCTGGCTGGTTCGTATCGCGGTCAACGAAGCGCTGATGCGCTTGCGGCGTCGCCGCCCGGAGAGAATGGTCTCTCTGGATGAGGACGTAAAAACGGAAGAGGATTCCATGCCGCGCGAGATCGCGGATTGGTCTCCGAATCCGGAGCAACAGTATACGCAGGGCGAGTTGAAGGACATTCTCGGCCGCACGATACACGGCCTGCCGGCCAGTTTCCGGACGGTCTTTGTACTGCGCGATGTGGAAGGTCTCTCAACCGAAGAAACGGCAGATGCACTCGGGCTCAGTATCCCCGCGGTGAAGTCCCGGTTATTGCGTGCGCGGTTGCAGTTGCGGGAACGGTTGAATAAGTACTTCAAGAAAAGACGCGATGGAGATGGGACACAGTGACCTGCTCTGAATTTCTGAAAGAGCTGACCGACTACCTGGATGGTGTGATCGACGATCGCACCAAGAAAGAATTGGACGAGCACCTGCTTTGGTGCCACAACTGCTACGTTGTCTGCAACACAACCAAGCGCACCATCGAAATTTACCGCGGCTCCGAGCTTTACGAACTCCCCGATGACCTTCGAACCCGCCTTCGTTCCGCCATCATGTCCAAGTGCAAGGAGCAGCAGAAACCGCAGTCCTGAAGCGCCCTTGAGTCAAGAGAACCGTCATCACCTGAGCAAAGTCGCGACCAGTCTTTCCGCGCTGCAGTTGGCACCGTCGAGTCGAAGGACCTGGATTCAAATCAGATAGTCTCCTACCTCAGATCTGCGCGCCGCTACCCTGTGAAAATCATCCCCCTTTTTTCATTCGTCCTCCCCACATTCCTCATTCTTCATTTCCTCTAACCTCCACCGTCCCTTCAACTTGCCCTTCCTTTGCATATTATTGGCAGATCCTTGCGTCTTTCCACTCTGCAACGCTTTCTACCGTCAGCTCACTACCCTTTAGTGGAAATGTGCCACCTTTTTCAGAGTTGATGAATCCAATGAAGTGAGGATTACGGTGTCTGGTCTCCCCCGGTCCCAGGAGAGTGGATATGTTGAACACGTTGTTCGAAATGATCTTTGGCTGTACGCACAGGAATTACAGTTTTCCCATCACCGCAAAAAGAGCGAACCGGAACGTTGCGGCCGCTGGCCCGACCGGTACCTACGTGGTTTGCCTCGATTGCGGCAAGGAATTCGCGTACGACTGGGAGGCCATGAAAGTGATCGGCACAATCTCCAAGCAGGCCTCGCACGCGCCTATTGAGGCCGTGGAGGGCTTGGTTAAGCGCGCCGCTTGAGAGAGATCCCCATTTCCCAGCACCGACATGTAAAAGGCCGGAATCCAACGATTCCGGCCTTTCATATTTTTCAGCTGACTTCTAACCGTCGTCATCCGGAGCGAGGCCGCGACTTGTTTTTCCCGCGCCGCAGCTAGCGCGGTCGCAACACCCATCACAGCTCGACGCGGAGTTCCCCACTTCCAGGCAAAACTGGCGGCCGAAGCCGCCAGTCCACAGAACCTTGCAACTCTTAATTCTGATTCGAATCGTCCCTCTTCTTTAGCGTCGGACGACCATCATCCGTCTGATCGCCACTCTTGGTCTTGTCCTTGTTGTCCTGGCCTGCGCGACGGAGCGTTGGACGGCTCTCCTGGTCCGGCGTCATTTTCCGCCGATTCTCCAGTTTCGCCAGCCTCGCCTTTACCTGGTCGAACTCCGACGTGTTCACGATGTACTCGGGGCGCGGCGGCAAGATTTGATTGATTTCCTTTTGCGTCTTCTCGATGCGATCCGGTGTCTGCGGATGGCTTGAGAACGCTTTCGCCAGCGTTCCCGGTTTCTTCTTCTCTTTCGCCTGGATCTTCTCGAAGAACTGTACGTACGCCTGTGGATCGTAACCCGCCTTGTACATGTACTGCACGCCCAGATAGTCGGCTTCGGCCTCGAATCCGCGCGAGAACTGCAGGAACGTCAGGGGCAATCCTAAACCGGCCGCCGCGCGCGCAGCGTATCCGATGCCACCACCGACGAAGATCAGAGGAATCGTCGCGAAGTTCGCAAACTGCGAACGCGTCAACTGGCGCATCGCGTGCCGCGCCGCTACGTGCGCGATCTCGTGCGCCATCACGCCCGCCAGTTCCGCCTCTTCATCCGCGGCGAGAATCAACCCCGTGTTCACGTAGAAAAATCCGCCGGGCAGGGCAAACGCGTTGATGCTGTCGTCTTCCACGACTTTGATCGTGAACGGTACGCGCGCATCCGAGTTCCGCACCAGGTTCTGCCCGATGCGGTTAATGTATTCATTGATGACCGGGTCCTGGTTCAGCTTCACGCTCGCTTCAATCTGCTGCGCGTACTGCTTGCCCATGCGGATCTCGCTGTCCAGCGAGTACCAGTCACCAAGGCTTTTGCCTTTGCCGATGTTGCGGTTGCCGATTGCGTTAACGTCGTTCTCGCTGCCCGGCTTAACGCCCTTCAATTTCTTGTTCGGGTCCGTATCGGCAGAGCCGTTTGCATCCTTCCTTGGCTCTGCCCCCGGAGGCTGAGGTGCATCCTGGTTATCCTGCGACTCTGCCGCCGGTTGTTGCGTCTGCGAACTCTGCGTCGCTGGTTCCTGGGTCTCCGAAGGCTGTGCAACGGGCTGCTCCGTGCTCGGCGATTGCGAAGGTTGCTGCGTATTCGGGGTCTGGGCCGCCGGTTGCTGCGAACTCTGCTGCTGGGAGTCCTGGGATGTTGCCGGTGCCTGCGTGGACTGCGCCACAGCCAACGTTGCGCATAACAGCGCAAGTGTCGCGATTACAACTCGGTATTTCATGACCTACTCCCTTGCCAACAGCGTCGGGCCGGCGGGGCACGCCGTTAGAGGCAATTTTCGAGGGTTGCTGCTCACCATTATACCCGCGTTTCCGGCACTCCTTAGACGTTGGATTCCGGTCGCTACCGTTTGGAAGCACGAGAATTCGTCAACATTTCGTCTGAAAAATCACCCGAAGCGTTCCCAAACTACTCCGTTAACCCTACTAACCCCACGAAGGTGCGTAAAGTTGCGGATTTCCCGTGACTCATCTCGGTCTACCCTTGCCGCAGTCAGCAGGTGTGGGTCTTTTCTGGCCCGCCAGGACGCTGAAAAAGGGGGATCAGTTCCGAAGTCCCGGCCCGGCCGCAACTTAATTGTTTAAGTGAATCCGCGACCGATCTACCGTCACCGGACGCTCCAGAACCATGTCAATTGCCGTACCATTTTCGACCTTCAGGTCCGGACCTCGGCTCAACAGAACCGCCGCCAAGCCCGCCGCGGCCCCAATGCCGCCGCCCATCGCCGCGCCTTTCATTGACTGCCCTGCCGCGGCCCCAATCATCGTTCCATAGCCGGCTGTAGTTCCAATCGTCTTCGCGTCCTTGCCCTTCGAACCCTGCCCTTCAACCGTTCCTTCTTTGTCCTTCACCTTCCCATCGACGTCCGGAGCACCTTCCACCGCTCCGGGCAGGAGAACCGTGTACCCGCTCGGATAGATCATCGACGTAAAGTGAACCAGCAACTCCGCCCGGCCTTTCACGTGGCCTGCGCGTTTCACCTGCGAAATGACGCCCTGAACGTAAGTGCCCGGTGGAATCACCATCTCCCCGTCGATCACCACCGGAAAATTAGTCGCTGCATATACGGCATCATTCTCTCGCGCGTTTTTTGTCCAAATCGTCTGCTTGAGTATGAGCGGAATCTTCGTCCCCGCGGGGATCGTCACAAGGTTTCTCGGCTCGGCGTTCTTCACGGCGCCATTCTGGTCAATGAGTTTCTGGTCAGAGTTCTGGGCGAAGGCCAGTCCGGAGAACAGAAGAACCGCAATCAGGGCGTTGCGCATGGGCTCTCCATCAAGTGAGACGTGACGGCTGGCAAAGGCCAATAGCCTCGTCCAACGTTTCCAGTGTTCTGAGCGCTTGTGAGCTTAGAAGCTGTGTACCAGTTCAAAGTTGCCCCTGAGGTACGAGCGGTTAGGTACGAGGTATGGACAGATAGCGCCGTTTTCCTCGCACCTCGTACCTCGCACCTAATACCTATTTCACCGGCTCTCCCACCTTCGTCGCCAGTCCTTCCGGCGACCACGTATCCACGATTACCTTCGCCATCTTACCCATCATGATTTCCGCCTTGTTCTCCGGCGTCCACGACTTGTCGGCGTTATCCCACGTAAAGATCGAGATGATGATTGGTCCCTTCTTGGAATAAACAATCGCGACATCGTTCCGCACATCGTCCAATTGCCCAATCTTGTCGCCGATATCCGACAGTTCCTCGCTCGTATCCATCGCCTCGATATATCGCGGAATCATGTTGCGATACTGCTGCTGGCGCATGATCGTGATCATCTGCGTGCAAAGCTGCTTGTCGCCCAGATCGCACCGGTAAATGCTCTCCAGCACCTCGGCCATTTCCTTCGCCGTCGTCTTCCCTAACCCGAACTTCTTCTGATCCGGCGGCATAGGCCCCTCTGCCGGCTTGTAGACCTTCTTATAAAAGTACGTGTTCTTCATGCCCATCTTTGCGAGCATGTCGTTCGTCGGCTTCAGGCCCACGGCATCGATCAGCATGTTCGTCGCGGTGTTGTCGCTGAGCGTGATCATCAGCGTGATCGTGTCCTTCAGTGTGAGCTTCAACCCCGGGTCCAGCATGCTCAGCACGCCCGAACCCGGCACCTGGTTGTCCTTCGTCAACTCGAGTTGATCGTTCAGGTGCAGCTTCCCTGCCTTCACCTGCTCATACGCCTGCAGCATCAGCGGCAGTTTGATCACCGACGCCGTTTGAACCGGAACGTCCGCATTGATCGCCACCGTGTCGCCGGTCGCCAGGTTCTTCGCATACACTGCGACCTTGCCCTGATGCTTTGCCGCCAGCGCCCCCAACTTCTTCCCCAACTCCGTGCAATTCGCAGAAACCGCGATGAGCAATATCACGCATATCAAATAACGCTGCTTCATGTATTCCCCTTCTTGAGGATTTAAGAAAATGCCGTCATTCTGAGCGAAGCCGCGACTTGCCTTTCCCGCGCCGCAGTTGGCGCGGTCGCGGCTGAGTCGAAGGACCTGCATTTCCTTCCTCCAACGGCGGCTGTTGCGGATGGCGGTTTGCTTCTTCGCGAACTGTAAATCGCGAACAGCGTCTTTTAGTACATCAAGTACTTCTTCCTCACTTCTTCAAACTTCTGCAACTCATCCTGCCACATCGCCTCGATCCGCCGCGGGTCCTCGCCGCGCTGAATCGCGGCGAAGGTTGCGTCGTCTACAAGCAACTGCGGCATGCGGTCGATCTTGTACTCCTGTGGATACATCTTCAGCAGCGCCTCAGCCAGTTCGATTCCCAACTCGGGTGCATCCAGCACGTTCCGCTCCGTGACGATAATGTTCACGCCCTGGCAGACCTTTCCTGCATACCAACTCGAAGTCGGCGTAAACGTCGTCGGCACGAAACGCAGCCCTGCGAGATTTCGCGCATTGAGATACTGCGCAAAGTCCCGCGCATTAATCCATGGCGCGCCGACCACTTCAAACGGCGTGTCCGTCCCGCGACCGACCGAGACGTTCGTCGGTTCTACCAGCGCCACGCCCGGATACAGCGTCGCCTCAGTCAGGCTGCGTAAATTCGGCGAGGGATTCGTCCACGTCAGTCCCGTCGAATCGAACCAGTCGCCACGCACCCAGCCGGTCATCGGGATGACCGTGAGCTTCGCGCCGATGTGCCGCTCCGCGTTGTACATCTTCGCCAGTTCGCCGACGGTCATCCCGTGGCGCACAGGCACCGAGCTGTAGTTCACGAAACTCTCGTGACCCGGCATCGACACCGGCCCCTGCACATACGAACCATTGATCGGATCCGGCCGGTCCAGCACGTACATCTCGATCCCCGCCTTCGCCGCACCCTCCAGGAAATATCCCAGCGTCGTCTCGTACGTGTAGAACCGCACGCCCGCATCCTGAATGTCGTACACAACCGCGTCCAGCGATTTCAGGACGTCGAGACTCGGCCGCCGCGCCGCATCCGTCGCGCCGTACACGCTGTACACCGGAATCCCGGTCGCCGCGTCCTTGCTGTTGTGAATATCCGTCGTATCCAGCGTGCCCGTCACGCCATGCTCCGGACTGAAGATCGCGACCAGTTGCAATCCCGGCGTGTGCGCCAGTATGTCGATCGTCCGCGTCCCATTGTTATCGAGTCCCGTCTGGTTCGTCACCAGCCCGATCCGCCGCGGCTTCTCTGCCGTTCCATTGCGGATCAGCTCGGAGAAGTGCGTCGCTTTCAGATTCTCCAAGCCTGTCTTCACATCGCCGTTCCGTGCAGCCAGTCGGCGCCATCCCGGCTCCGCCTCGTTATAACCAGTGATGGACAGCGCGCGCTTGTTATCGGGTTTCAATTCGAGCTCCGCCGCCACCGCCGTCGCCACCCGTGTTCTCAGCGAAACCACCGCCCCGCCCGGCTTCAAGTGCGGATGCACCCCATTCGTCAGCAGCACAATGTACGTATTCGTCGTCGGATCAATCCACAGTGAAGTCCCGGTGAATCCCGTGTGCCCATAGCTCCCCAGCGGCAGCAGGTCGCCACGATTCGTCGAGAACGGCGAATCCACATCCCACCCCAAGCCGCGCAGCATCGTCGCCGTCGGCGGCTGTTGCGGCGTCGTCATCTTTAATACCGTCATGGGCGACAGCGGAAATTTCCCGTCGAGCAGCGCTTCGCAAAACTTCGCAACGTCATCGCCGTCCGAAAACAATCCTGCGTGCCCTGCCACACCGCCCATTCGACGCGCCGTCGGATCGTGCACAACGCCGTGCAGCATCACACCGTTCTCGTCGTACTCGGTCGGCGCGATTCGCGGCAACCAACTCGCCGGCGGCAGGAACCGTGTACTCCTCATTCCCAGCGGCTGGAAAATGTGTGCATCGGCATACTTCTCGAGCGGCATCTTGCTCAACCGCTCCACCAGTTCACCGAGCACGATGAAATTGATATCCGAATACCGGAATACCGCGCCCGGCGGAGACATCAATTTCTCCTCATTCGCCATCTGGTACGCGGTTTCCTTGCCGGTCCAGGGCTCAGTCAAATCAAGGTCCGGCGGAAGCCCCGAGTAGTGCGTCATCAATTCGCGGATCGTGATCTGGTCTTTGCCGTACTTGCCGAACTCGGGGATGTACTTCGCTACGGGGTCGTTCAGACGGAACATCCCCTGTTCATACATGTGCATTACCGAACCGGTCGTCGCCAGCACTTTCGTCAGCGACGCCATATCGAAGATCGTGTCAATCTTCATCGGCGCGCGCGTCGGCTCCAGCGATCGCTCGCCATACGCCTTCCGGTAAACGATGTGACCGTTGTGGCCAATCACCAGCACCGCGCCAGGAATGTCGCCATTCTGGATGGCCTGCTGGATGGCCGCATCGACGGCGGGAAACAACTTCGCGTTTTTCTTCGCGGGTTTTGTCGCCGCACTGCTCGCGACGGACATAATTAAGATGAACAGGATGAGGAGAACGAGGACGGGGCGCCGGTTTCGAATTGTATGTGTTCGCATTGTGATTCTGGGTTCCTCGAAATCTACCACGCGACGCATCAGATTTGCGAACGTTTATCATAGAAGCTGGCGCCGGCCTCATCGCAAAGCGACCGGCTGAGGTACTAGGTCGAGGTACGAGGTTAAAACCACCTCCACTCGCACTTCGTGCCTCGCACCTCGTACCCGTACCTTGAGCTTTTCTGGCCACAATCCGCTCCCCGTCGCTGCATTCAGCGGCCAGGATCAGCGCTTCGCCCGCGCCTTCTCCATCCTTGAAGAAGCCGTCTCATCCCGTGCTTTCCCAGGAGCGGCCGTCAGCGTCACCCATCGCGGAGAGATTGTCGCCCTCAAAGCCGTCGGGCATTTCACATACGACACCAACTCGCCCAAAGTCGAGCCAAGCACCATTTACGACATCGCCTCTGTCACGAAAGTGGTTGCCACGACTACCGCTGCGGTGATCCTCTACGATCAAGGCTCGCTCGACCTCAACGCCAAGGTCGCCGACTTCTTCCCCGAGTTCGGCACCGAGCCCGGTAAAAAGCGCGTCACCGTCCGCATGTTGCTCGCGCACTCTTCCGGCCTGCCCGCATATGAAAAACTCTTCGAGCGCGCGAAATCACGCGCCGAAATCCTTCGCCTCGCCCTCGAAATGCCGCTCGCTCACCCGCCGCTCGACCGCGCCGAATACAGCGACATCGGCTTCATCATCCTCGGCGAGATCCTCTCCAAGCTCGCGCGCCAACCCCTTGACCGTTTCTGCGACGAGCAGATTTTCAAGCCCTTGCGCATGTCATTTACCGGCTATCACCCGCGCGAAGACTGGCGCACCCACATCGTCCCCACCGTCAACAACGACTTCCGCGGCCGCATCATTCAAGGCGAGGTTCACGACGAAAACGCTTGGGTGATGGGCGGCATTTCCGGACACGCCGGCGTATTTTCCAACGTCACCGACCTCGCGCAATTCGCACTCTGCATGTTGCGACTCGGCTCTCCCATCGTTAAGCCCTCGACCCTCAACCTGTTTACACGTCGAGAAGAGATGCCAGCAGGCTCTTCGCGCACTCTTGGTTGGGACACGCCATCATCTCCCTCTCAGTCGGGTCAATACTTTTCGCAACGCTCCTTCGGACATCTCGGTTACACCGGCACATCGCTCTGGTGCGATCCCGTCCGGCAACTTTCCGTTACACTCCTGACCAATCGTGTCTGGCCCGATCGCAGCAGCCAGGCCATAAAATATGTTCGTCCAAGATTTCACGACGCCGTTGTTGAGGCGCTTGAGGTATAGGTGACCCCTAAGAACACACGACTCCTGCATATGCCGCCGCTCACCGAACTTCGCGAGCTAGGCACCGAAATCCCAAACCCCCACTCCGTCGACCTCGACAAGAAGTCCGCCCTCGAAATCGCGCAGATCATCAACGCCGAAGACCAGAAGGTTGCGAAAGCCGTCGCCAAACAATTACCCGCAATCGCGAAGGCGATGGATATAGTCGCCCACGCATTCGAGAACGGCGGCCGACTCATTTACGTCGGCACCGGCACCAGCGGACGCCTCGGCGCGCTCGACTCGTCCGAGTGCGTGCCCACCTTCAACGTCCCGCCGCGGCTCGTTCAGTACCTCATCGCCGGCGGTGACTACGCTCTCGGGCACGCAACTGAAGTCAGCGAGGACTCCACAGAGATGGGCGAACACGACATGGCCAGCAAGAAGCCGACGAAAAAAGATGTCGTCATCGGCCTCGCCGTCAGCGGCCGAACCCCCTACACCCTCGGCGCGCTCGCATACGCCCGCCGCAAGCGTGCGACGACCATCGCCATCACCGCCAACCCCGGCACTCCGATCACTAAGCTCGCATCGCACAGCATCGTTGTCGGCGTCGGCCCTGAAGTCCTCGCCGGCTCCTCGCGCATGAAGGCCGGAACCATGCAGAAGATGGTGCTCAATATGATCACCACCGGCGCTTTCACGCGCATGGGCTACGTCTACAGCAACCTGATGGTCAACCTGCACTTGAAGAACCGCAAGCTGACCGAGCGCGGCATCGGCATCCTCCAGCAACTCACCGGGCTGGACCGCGAATCCGCCGTCGATGCCCTTCAAGCCGCCGGCGGCAGCGTCCCCGTTGCTTTAGTCATGCTCGAAGCGGGAGTGCCCCGAATAGACGCGGAAAAGAGATTGAAGAAGGCAAAGGGCAACGTCAGGAAGGCGATCGGAAAGTTGAAGCCTGTGTCGAAGTAGCAGAGACGATTCCGGAAGTGCTAAGACCTTTCACTCAACTACTACCGATCCATTTGCCCGTAGAATGAAACGAAACGAGACACGATTCAATGGATAAGTTCGTAGTTCGCGGCGGCAATCCCCTTCTCGGCACGGTAAAGATCAGCGGCGCAAAGAACGCCGCGCTGCCCGCCATGGCTGCCGCTTTGCTCACCGAAGAACCCGTCATCCTCGAAAATATTCCCCAAGTGCGCGACATCGAGACCGAGCGCCGCCTGCTCTCCGCCATGGGCGCCGAAGTCGAACTCGGGTACGGACGCGCCCAGCACCGCACCACCATCTGCACCCGCAATCTCAGCCACAATCCCGAAGCCAGTTATGAGCTCGTGAAGACGATGCGCGCCTCCACGCTCGTCCTCGGACCGCTCGTCGCGCGCATGGGTTTCGCCCGCGTCTCCATGCCCGGCGGCTGCGCTATCGGCGCCCGCCCCATCGATCTTCACATCAAGGGCCTTGAACGCCTCGGCGCAAAAATCACGCAAGAGCACGGCTATGTCGAAGCCCGTGCCGAGCGCCTCAAGGGAAACCGCATCGTCTTCGACAAGATCACCGTCACGGGCACCGAAGACCTGCTCATGGCCGCCACCCTCGCCGAAGGCGAGACCGTCATGGAGAACTGCGCTCGAGAGCCCGAAGTCACCGACCTCGCGAACCTTCTGATCAAAATGGGCGCCCGCATCGAAGGCCACGGCACCTCGACCATTCGCATCCATGGCGTCGAAAGACTTTCCGGCGCGCGTCACCGCATCATCCCCGACCGCATCGAAGCCGCAACCTTCATCATTGCCGCCGCACTCACCGGCGGAGACCTTATCGTCAGCGCCTGCGACCCCTCGCACCAGACCGCGCTTCTGCAAAAACTCGAAGAAACCGGCGTCCGGGTCCGCCCCAACGGCGACAGCATCCGCATCATCGGCGATGGCCCGCTCAAGCCCGCCGATATGGACACCGAAGAGTATCCCGGCTTCCCCACCGACGTTCAGGCGCAATACATGGCGCTCTGCACCCAGGCCGAAGGCACATCCATCATTACCGAAAACATTTTCGAAAACCGCTTCATGCACGTCCTCGAACTCGTGCGCATGGGCGCCAACATCAAGGTCGAAGGCCGCCGCGCCATCGTCCGCGGCAAAACACCTCTCAGCGGCGCCGCCGTCCTCGCCAGCGATCTCCGCGCCTCCGCCTCGCTCGTCCTCGCCGCTCTCGTCGCCGACGGCGAAACCATCATCGACCGCGTCTACCACATCGACCGCGGCTACGAGCGCATCGAAGAAAAGCTCCGAGGCGTCGGTGCCCAAATGAAGCGCATCGGCGAAATGCTCCCCAAACGCCAAGCCAGTAGCGTAATTGCCTGAATCTTGATAGTTCACTCCAGCTGTAATTCCGAATTTAATAGCCTATAAGTGCTAGGCAATCCGGAATTTAATAGCACTTTTGTGGATATTATTATGCACAATCTTCTTTTTCAGGCACTTAGGCGCTACCACCTCTTGGACTCTCAATTGCCACTTCCCTAGCAACACGGTTCCAGCCGTTCCAGGCCACGGGTTCAGGTAAGGGCTCCTAGGCTCCAAGTCCAAATGAGACATTCACAACCCCGATAGTTGGGGATGTGAGGCTATTTCGGTCGCGTTTTCACCGTTTTCCAAAAACGAATTCTCAGGAGGTTGTATCCATGAGACTTAGTAAGGGCTACGCAGTCGTACTCGCGCTGCTTGCGTTATGTCTGGTTGCGGTACCGCTGGCAGCTCAGCAGTTAACCGGCGATCTAGTGGTTAAAGCAGTCGACCCTTCGAAGGCTGTGATTCCAGATGCGAAAGTGACGGTCTCCTCGCCATCTCTAATCCGACCCATCGAGGGCACAACCGATTCCGCGGGCTTGTTCTTTGCCCGTAATCTGCCGTCTGGAACGTACAGAGTCATCGTGGAAAAGAGCGGCTTCAAGCATGCCCTGCAGGAGAATGTGAGGGTAGAAGTCGGCAAGTCTTACTCGATTGACATGCCCATGGAGGTAGGCGCGATTTCGGAGACGATTGAAGTCAGCGCGAACGCCGTGCAGATTGATACCGTGAAAAGCGAATCTGCACAGGTGTATCAGGGCGAGTCTCTTACCCTCCTCCCGGGGGCGCGCAGCGCCGACGATTTCGTTAGATTGGCTCCGAGCGTTAACCAGGAGACGTTCGCCGGCGGAATTTCCGTTGATGGCGCCTCGGGTTCAGAGAATCAGTTCTACGTCGACGGTGTCACGACGTCGAACATCTTCAATGGCCTGAATAACCAGACGGTGAGAACCGAAGTCGTCCAGGAAATGCAGGTCAAGACCGGCGGGTATGAAGCCGAGTTTGGCGGTGCGATGGGCGGCGTGGTTTCAGTTGTTACGAAGAGCGGTTCCAACGATTTCCACGGGATGGGCTACTACTATTACACGGGCAGCGGATTGAGTGGGTGTTTCCTAAACTTCTCAGGTGATTCGACGGGTGGTGGATATAATTGCCACCGCGTCTATGTAGACCCAGTGGACTCCACAAAGGTCGCCGACAGGACATTTGGGAGCGACCATTTCACTTCCAATGAAATTGGCTTCAATGTGGGTGGTCCGATTTGGAAGGATAAGGCGTGGTTTTTTGTAAATGCAAACCCTACGTTCAACAACATCTCGCGTAAGACTATGTTGGACGATGGCGTGCAGCAGGAATTCCAACAGAAAAGGACGCGTCGCGCTGGACTGGCAAAGATCGATCTTCAGCCGTTCCAAAAGCTGCGCCTGTTCCTTAACTATTCACAGGATACCTTCCGCTACGTAGGTGGTCTGCCGAGCTACATAACTTATGTAGACCCGACGAGTGGTAAGGAATTTGGTCTAAGTTCTTCCAGCTACAACTGGCGGAATGAAGGCTACAAATATCCGATATACAGCTTTGGCGGCGGAGCCACGTGGACAGTTACTCCGAAGATCCTGGTCGATAGCCGCTATGGCTTCAACGCCAACAATCTGATCCAGTTCCTCCAGCCGAGCGTACCGACACTGAACGCCCGCTACGATCCCAGTTCGGTGATTGGTTGGCAGCCCGGCCAGGAAGGATATGTTCCCAGCGGGTGGTTCAACCAGGATCCCAATGATGTCTACGCAACGACCGAGAATTTCCAGAAGAAGCTCAGCTGGACCACGGTCGGCAGCACGACTTTCAATCTTGGTGGAGTGCATAACTTCAAGGCTGGATATATCTGGGAACGTTGGGCACTGGATGTTGCCAGTGCACACGTCTACGACTATATGAGATTCGCGTGGGGCCGCCCCTACAACAGCCTCGCCGGACAGCGCACCAGCTCTTGTGTAGGTCCAGATGGAAACACTTATGACCCGTGCGGTTATGTTGAAGTCCGCTCGCCGTTTGGCGAACTCGCAAAACTGCATACCGATCACAATGCGTTCTTCTTCCAGGATTCGTGGACGATTTTGAATCGGCTCACGGTTAATCCCGGCATCCGTTTCGAATCGGAAGAGATTCCTTCGTTTAGCTCGATACCGCAGTACCAACATGCTGCCGTGAAGTGGGGATATGGTGACAAGATTGCTCCTCGTCTCGGAGCATCGTTCGACCTGTTAGGGAACGGCAAAGCGAAGATCTACGGTAGCTGGGGTATGTTCTACGACCAAATGAAGCTGACCATGGCGGAAGGCTCGTTTGGCGGCTTCAAGTGGCACAGCCAGTATTACCTGCTGAATACGGATGCGGCTAACAATTGGTTCAGAATGGGTCAAGCGCATGCCGCAGACGGCTTCTCTCCGAATTGCACCGGTTCGCTCACGGGTGGGAGCACCACCTGCGATCCCTACCCAGTGCCAACGGCGACAGGCCTCGGAACCCCGTTACAGTTTGTCGAAGACCGCGATTGGCGCTTACCCTCGTTCGACACCCTCGATCCTGCTATCAAGCCGATGCGAATGCAGAACGCGACGCTTGGAACGGAATGGCAATTGCCGCAGAACTGGATTTTCAGCTTCCAGTTCGTGCACAAACAGCTTGACCGTACAATTGAAGACGTCGGCGTCCTGACCTCGGTAGGTGAGCTGTACTACATCACTAACCCTGGGTTCGGATACTCGGTTTCGAAACTTCAGGCTATCGACCTTCCGCCGACTCCGAAGGCGAAGCGCAACTACAACGCGGGTGAGTTCCGTATCCGGAGACCGTTCGCCGAACGCTGGATGACCGACTTCAGCTACACCTATAGTCGGCTGTATGGCAATTACGGCGGATTGGCCAGTTCAGACGAAGATACCTCTACCTCCATCGGTGGAGGCCGTACCGATCCAAACGTCGAGCGGTATTTCGACGAGTGGTACCTGAGCTACCAGGCTAATAACGGGAAACTAGCGTACGGTCCGTTGAATACCGACCGTCCGCACCAGTTCAAGTTCAACGGCACGTACCAATTGCCGAAGAACCTGCCACAGATTAGCGCCTTCTTTACCTTGCAGAGTGGCGCCCCAATCACGACCATCGCGACCGTCGAGAACTCCGAGATGATCATGAATGGCCGTGGCGATTTGGGCCGTCTGCCTTGGTTCTCGCAAACGGACCTTTCGCTTCGACAGGTCTTCAAGCCGTTCAAGAGTGAATCGAAGAGTATTGAATTCAACGTGAACGTGCTGAATCTGTTCAATCAGAAGACTGTGTTGCATCGCTACCGCAACATTACCCAGGGCTCACTTCAGTACGGTTATCCCTTTCCGACGGAGAATGGATACGGAGCTAACTGGGCGGCAGGAATCGATCTAGACATCCTCGACGCGACCGGAGAAATCGTTCCGGTTCCAACCGTGAATGAGTTCCTCGGACACGGCTGGAATGGATCTGGAGACTGGATGACATCGCTGACAGCGTATAACGCCGCTAATGGTGGCACTATCATCGATCCACGCTTCAACAAGAATGACCTCTGGCAGCTGCCAACCTCAGTGCGCCTCGGTCTTCGCTTTGTCTTCTGAGGCATAATGTGCCTGGGCCGGCGGAAACGCCGGCCCGGTTTTTTGTTGATATCCGGAGTTCTCGTGACCTTGATATCGGGGGTCTAAGATGAAATTCTGGTACCTTGTCGTACTCACTCTCGCAGTTGGCGCGGGTTCACTCCTTGCGCAGTCGACAACAGCGTTCGGCAATCCCACTAACAGCCTGCAACTTCAGATCAGACTTACCAATGCTGGGGACCTGGTAAACCTGGCCAAGGTTGAACTGTTCAAGGGAGATATGCCGATGCCGACTGCCTATGCCAATTCACGGGGCGAGGTAGACTGGATCAACCTGCCAAATGGTAGCTACAGTGTTCGCGTAATGCTTCCCGGGTATCTTCCAGGCGAGGCGTCGATCGAACTAATGGGTGGTGGAGCACGACAGATATTTGTAATGCTCGAACCTGATCCCAATGCTGTACGTGATACCACCGTTATTCCCGATGATCCACTCGTTTCCGTGCGATATCTTGCTGCCCCCGAGAAGGCACGGAAGGAGCTCGAACGCG
Source organism: Terriglobia bacterium (assembly GCA_032252755.1). Taxonomy (NCBI): domain Bacteria; kingdom Pseudomonadati; phylum Acidobacteriota; class Terriglobia; species Terriglobia bacterium. Next base: position 33,800 of record JAVUPY010000041.1, on the reverse strand, counting down.
CGCGACAAGCTCGCCGGCGGGGGGATTGCAAGTCCGCTATCAAGTACGGGAAGAAAGCCATCGAGATTGCCCCTACCTTTGCTGTGGCCCATGTTGAGACAGGAATGTGCGAATTGACACAGGGCAAACTCAAGGATGCAGAAGAATCCTTCAATGCCGCCATCAAGGCCGACCCTGAATTTCTGTACGGATACATCGGCTTGTCAAACGTTGAAGTGAAGAAACAGCAATGGAACGAAGCTGCCAAGATATTGGGCTTGGCTAATAAAGCACAGCCCAATCGAGCAGAACCATTTTATGAATTAGCGCGAATACAACTGCAGACCGGCCATCTTGACAAAGCCGAACTCGCGGCAAAAACGGCACTCACGAAGGATTACACCCGCATTCCGGATCTTCCATTTCTTCTTGCACGAGTCTATGTGATGGAGGGGAAGAACGAGGAAGCCGTGAAGTGCCTTCGACAGATCGTAGATCTAAATCCAGGCTCTGCCATAGGGGACCGTGCTCAAAAGTCAATTGAGATGCTTCGCAATTCCGAGGTGAAAACAAATAAGCCCTAGTTATGGCAGAGAGGATTTGCGCGCTGGCTGTGCGCTTCCAGTTCTAAGCTCCTGAGGACTCCTAACCGAGTCCCTGATTACTTAGCCCCAGCCGAAAGGCTGGGGCGTTTTTCTTCTGCAGGTAACTGACCGGCTCATTCGTCGGCTGATCGCTAATTGCCTTCCGTGACATGTGAGGTGTGATCTGTAACCTGTCCTTTCGCTCCGTACCGCCAGCTTGCACCCCACCGCCTCTCCCAATTACCCTCGACTCATGTCAGCTACCTACACCGACCTCTGGAAACAACTCTCCGCCGACGAACGCTTTCAGGCCGCCGAATCCTTCTGGAGCAGCGACAGTATCCGCGCCCAGCAACTGAGCACCATGCAACTCATGGCCAAGCGCTACAACTTCCGCCTGAAATCTCTAAAAGCGCTCCCCGCCCCGCGCAAAGCCAAAATGCTGATCGAGTACCCGTCGATCCCGCCGGAAGTCCTGATGGCCGTCGTTGCCGCCTTCCATCTGTCGCACCGCAAGGAACTCCTCGTCACCTTCCTCGACGCCGCCGCTATCCCGCACAAGGACGGCCTGCTCTCCGAAGAAGCCGAGAAGAACGCCCCTTCGGCCGATGCCATCAAAACCGCCGTGGACGACATCAAGGGAAAATTTCCCGAGCACGATGTCAATGTCTACCTCAATACGCTCTACCTGCAGGACCCCGCGTACTGGAAGGAACTGAAGCCTTACGTCTCTGATCCGGCTTCTTAAATAGAATTGTCCTGACGAGCGCAGCGAGGCATCCGCTTTTCGTTTTTATAACCGTTGATCCACGTAAATCCGCGGTTCGCCTTCACGCAAAAAGGCCCGGCTGATTGCCGGGCCTGATCACTTCAGTGAAACCTACCGTCTCGGTCCCCGCGGTCCCCCTCTTCCACGACCGCCGCCGCGTCCACCGCGTCCGCCGCCTGGTCCGCCGCGTCGAGGCCCACGATCGCCTCGCGGTCCACGATCTCCGCGATCGCCGCCCGGAGCGCCGCGATGTGCCGGCTCCGCGTCGATTCGGTTGAAGTTCGGCTCTTCGACATCGGCGTCTTCGTGACCGCCCTCGAACGTCACCGGGCCACCCGCGCCTTCCGCTGCGCCGTCGGAATCCACGTTCACAGTCGTCTCGCCGGCCGCTGGATGGTGCTGCTGCTCGCCGGCACCCTGTGCCGCCGCCATCTTCGCACGCTGCTCTTTCAAAATCGCTTTGCGCGATAACCGGATGCGATTGCCTTCCACCGCCAGAACCTTCACCAGGACTTGATCGCCCTCGCGAAGCTCATCTTTGATGTCCTTCACGCGATGTTCAGCGACTTCCGAGATATGCAGCAACCCATCCGTGCCCGGAATGATCTCGACAAATGCGCCGAACTCCGCCAGCCGCGTGACTTTTCCGAGGTACGTCTTCCCTACCTCGGCCGTCGCCGTGATCTCCGTGATCATCTGGATCGCCTTGTCGGCCGCCGCGGAATCCGACGACGCCACCTGCACCTTGCCGCTGTCCTCGACGTCGATCTTCACGCCCGTCGCATCCACGATGCCGCGGATGACCTTGCCTCCCGGCCCGATCAGGTCGCGAATCTTGTCCGGCGGAATCTGCAGCGTGTAGAACCGTGGTGCGTACTCGCTCACCTTCGTGCGCCCGCTGGTGATCACCTCGTTCATTTTGTCGAGAATGAACATCCGTCCGCGCTTCGCCTGGGCCAGCGCCTCGCGCATGATCTGCGGCGTGATGCCCATGATCTTGATGTCCATTTGCAACGCGGTAATACCGTCTGACGTCCCGGCCACCTTGAAGTCCATGTCGCCGTAATGGTCTTCCGCGCCCGCGATGTCAGTCAGGATGGCGTAATCATCGCCTTCCTTAACCAATCCCATCGCCACGCCGGCAACTGCTGAGCGCAACGGAACGCCCGCATCCATCAGGCTCAGCGAACCGCCGCAAACCGACGCCATCGATGACGATCCGTTCGACTCCAGGATGTCGGAGACAACGCGGATTGCGTACGGGAAATCTTCTTCCGACGGCAGCACTGCCGCCAGCGAACGCTCCGCCAGTGCGCCGTGTCCGATCTCGCGCCGTCCCGCGCCGCGCAGGAACGAAACTTCGCCGACCGAGAACGGCGGGAAGTTGTAGTGCAGCATGAACCGCTTCTTCGATTCGCCCTCGAAGCGCTCCATCCTCTGCATGTCGTCGCTGGTGCCGAGTGTGGTCGTGACCAACGCCTGCGTTTCGCCGCGGGTGAAAATCGCCGAACCGTGCGTACGAGGCAGAACTCCAGCCTCGATCCAGATCGACCGGATCTCGTCGAACGCCCGTCCATCCGGACGCCGCTTGTCCTTCGTTACCTGCTCGCGGAAAATCCGCTCGCGAAGGATTTCGTAATACTTCGACACCTTCGCGCGACCCTCTTCGTCTTCTTCGGGCAGCGCAGCCTTCAACTCATCCTTGATCGCCTTGACCTTGGCGTAGCTCTCCAGCTTCGGGTATTTCTGGGTGTCGAGCGCGTCTGTAAGTTGCGCGCCAATCTTTGAGCGCAGATCGCTGACATACGCTTCATCGATCACTACCGGTTCCAGCGCGCGCTTCGGCTTCCCTGCCCGCTGCGCCAGTTCACTAATCACGGCGCAGATCTTCTTGATCTCCTCGTGCGCGAACTCGATCGCGTCGACGACCTTCTCCTCGTCAACTTCGTTCGCGCCGGCCTCAATCATCACGATGCCTTCCGCCGTGCCCACAACCATCAGGCTCAACTTGCCGTTGCGCTGCTCGTCGTAGGTTGGGTTCGAAATGAACTTGCCGTCTACAAGACCCACGCGTACGGCGCCAATCGGTCCCGCAAACGGAATATCCGACAGCGCTAGCGCGGCTGAGGCGCCATTGATCGCAACCACGTCGGGATCGTTCTGCGTATCCGCCGAGAGAACGAAGGCGATGACCTGTGTCTCGCACCGGAAGCCTTCCGGGAACAGCGGGCGGATCGGACGGTCGATCTGTCGGCTGGTGAGAATTTCGCGCTCGGACGGACGCCCTTCGCGCTTGATAAAACCGCCGGGGATTCTGCCGCCGGCGTAGGTGTACTCGCGATAATCCACGGTCAGCGGGAAAAAGTCGATGCCCGCCCGTGGCTCTGCGTTCGCGCACGCGGTCGCGAGAATCACGTTGTCGCCCATGCGAACCACGGCGCTTCCATGCGCCTGCTTCGCCAATTTTCCAGTTTCAAAGGAGATTATTTTTCCGTCAGCGAGGGTAACGGATGCTTCCTGCTTCATTTTTTCCTTCCATCCAGGGCGCGCGACAATGCAGCACTACACAAGTGGATACGAGCCGCCAATGACAAAGGTAGGAACGGCACTCCACCGTGCCACAGGACGATTCACGAGCCAAGGCCAATTCGTTGGGTAAAAGCGATTGCCCTCACCGGAAACGCTCCGGTTGAGGGCCCCACTCAGTCAACCCGCGAGGTTCATCTCGCGGTAGACCCAAACGATGCTGCCAGTCGGAACCGGCAGGTCGCGATCACGTACGTTGACGAACTAATCCGATATTGCGAACCTGGACGTTCTTACTTGCGAATGCCCAGCTTCGAAATGACCGTCTTATAACGTTCGGTGTCGTACTTCTTCAGATAGTTCAGCAAACGACGCCGCTTGCTGACCATCATCAGAAGACCGCGGCGGGACGCATGGTCCTTCTGGTGCGTGCGGAAATGATCCGTAAGCTGCCCAATCCTCTCGCTCAAAATCGCGATCTGTACTTCCGGGCTTCCCGTATCATTTGCGTGGGTGGCGTACTTCGTAATGATGTTGGCCTTCTGCTCTCGTGCTAACACTGAAACTAACGCGCTCCTGCTCTCAATTTATCGTTATCCTGTAACGACTTCGAGGATACACGAATCGCCACGGAAGTGCAAAGCAGTGCTGCACTTGTGAGAAATCCGCAGCGAACACGCGGCGAAACTCGAATCCTCCCTTTTGCGACATTACTGCGCCTGGCCTCCCGGGCATCCCTAACAGAGCTGAATCATACAGATGCCGCTGGCAGATTTTGCGGAATCGTAGCCGCTCCAAGTAGCATCAATCAGCAATCTAGGGCACCGATCCAACTACTTTCCAACTCACCAGGAGTTCCGTTACATGGTTTGCAATGAAAGCTCCCAATTGCTGGCCTTGACCAATCTCTGTCGAGTCGCTATGAGCTCGTCATCCATCGACGAAGTAGTCGAAGTAGCGATGCCGTCTCTATTGCGCAGCCTCAATGTGGATTACGTTAAGGTGTTGCAATTGCTCGACGAGGAATCCGGCATGAAGCTGCAATGGGGCCTGGGATGGGATGCTGGATATGTTGGCGAGGCAGTCGTTGCCCCTTGTGCCAGATTTCAAGCCGGTTTTACCCTCACCCAATCGTCTCCCATCGTTGTGCGAGACTTCCGCCGGGAAACGCGATTTGCTGCTCCACCGCTTCTCGCCAGGCATGATATCAACAGTGGCATGAGCGTCACGATATCTGGCCGCTGCAGGCAATTTGGTGTTCTCGGTGTGCACTGCCGGAAAGAGCGTCGCTTCACGCCCTCGGAGATGCTCTTCCTGGACTGTATGGCGAATGTCCTTTCCGCTGCGATCAATGAACGCGCGACGATCGCGTCGCCCCTCGATTGTGAACCATCTACTCGCGTAATTGCAGAGCCCGCGAATGGCAATCGCGGCAACCGAGTCTTGAAGGGGTGGAAAGAAATCGCGGCGCATCTAGGCTCCGGCGTTCGCACCGCCCAACGCTGGGAGCAGTTGTTCTCATTGCCGGTGCATCGTCCCGCAGCCAGAATGAAGGCTGCTGTGATCGCTTCAAGTTCAGAATTAGACGCCTGGGTTGAAAGTTCTCAAACCCGCCGCGCAGGATCTCTGTCGTAGCTCCGCTCGTGAACCGCCGTTTCGGCTCACCCGAGTTTCGGTCCTTCCGTTGATATATACTTCCCCCGCGCCACGATTCGCCCGGAGGTCTGTATGAAACGCTTGCCGATCCTCTTCGTGGTCCTCGTCTTCTCCTTTACAGCTTTCGCGCAGCATCCCAAGCAGCCGACGCTCACTCCGCAGAATAGCGGAACAAACCAGGGTCTCATCGCCGTCAGTCCCGTGAATCCGGAAATTGTCTGGGCCAGCGGACGCGGAGGCACGTTCGTCGTCACCACCGATGGCGGCGCGCACTGGCGCTCTGGTGTTGTCCCCGGAGCCGAGTCGCTCCAGTTCCGCGATGTCCAGGGCGTAAGCGCCAAGGTCGCCTACCTCATGTCCATTGGCGATAACCCGACCGACTTCCGCATCTACAAGACGACCGACGGCGGCGCACACTGGACCATGCAGTTCCAGAACCAGCTCACCGGGGCCTTTTACGACTGCATGTCCTTCTGGACTCCCAATCGCGGGATCGCGCACAGCGACTCCGTCAACGGCGTCTTCCCCGACATCCGCACCACGAACCGGACGACCTGGCAGTCCATCAGTGCCAACATGCCTCCCGCTCTGCCCGGAGAAGCTTCGTTCTCCTCCAGCGGAACCTGTATTGCGACCCAGGGCGGCCAGAATGCCTGGATCACCACCGGAGGCGCCACAACTGCTCGCGTCCTCGCCACACGCAACGGCGGAAACACATGGAACGCCTATGACACTCCGCTTGTCAGTTCCCCCAGCGCCGGCGGCTTCAGCATCGCGTTCCGAAACGCCTTCCACGGAATAGTCGGCGGCGGAGACCTGGACCCTGCAGATCCCAACAATGCTGCAACCGCAGTCTCCTCTGACGGCGGCAAAACCTGGACTCTGACTAACAAACCTCCCGTTACCGGTGCGATCTTCGGTCTCGCTTACGTAGGCAACGCCACTGGCGCCGGCGGCGGAGACGCACAAGGTGGACGCTCCGTCGTCATCACCGCTAACGCCGGCGGAGCCGCATGGACTCCCGATGAAGGCAATACCTGGTATTCACTCGAAGGCGTAACTGGTTACTGGGGCGTAGCTTTCGCCAGCCCGAAAGCCGGGTGGCTCGTCGGCACCAACGGACGCATCTTGAAGGTCAGCTTTTAGGGTCACGAGTTCGCAACGATTTGCGTGAACTCAATCGGAAGAACTCAAGGATCGGGCAGTGTCTCGGGGTTTCCCGAGACGCTGCGAGCCCCTGGAGGAACCAACTAGCGGCTCATTCCGCTACTGCTCTTGCTCAACTACGTCGAAGAACGAACCACGAAGAACTCCTTTTCTGCGCGATAATATTTCCGCGCAATCCCAGGAGGCCCCATGCCTTACCCCATTCGTACCTGCGTCGTTTGCGGAGAGGAATTCGAACTCAAGCCCGACAAACCGGGCTTCGCCAACCGCTGCCCAGACTGCAGCCAGCCCGACGAAGACACCTCGGAAAATGCTCCCGAGAAAGGCAATAGCGAACTCAACGCGGAACGTCGCCGTGCGATGAAGGATCTGCTGTATCGGAAGGACAGCTAGGTCAGCGCCTCTCCGTTGGGCCACACAGACAGAAGCCACACAGAATCTGGAAACTCATTTCGATTATTGGACGTGTGATGTCGGCCGAAACACAAACACTCCTCGAATCCCTGCTCGACTCCTGGGACCGAAACAACACCATCCTCGTCAACCTGCTCCGAGCCGTTCCCGAGGGCGGCCTCGACATCCGCACCACGGAAACCGGCCCGACCATCGCTGAACTCTTTACTCACATCCACTACGTTCGCCTCGTCTTCCTCTCCGAGGACGCACCGGAGTTCGCCCGCGACGTGCCGGAGCAAGAGTGGGTCGCCGAACACGACCGCGACCGAGTCGCCCACATGCTGAACGCGAGCGCCGGCGCCGTGCGCAATGCCGTAAGAGACCGCATCGACTCGGCTCGCGACATGAACCTCCACTACGACCACCCCATCCTGCTCCTCCAGCACATGATCTGGCATGAGGGCTACCATCACGGCCAAATAAAACTCGCCCTCAAACTCGCAGGCCGCCCAATCACCGACGACGAAGCCGGTCCCATCACCTGGGACATCTGGATGAATAAGAAATTGGAGTAACCGCCCGACAACTTACAGGCATTCGATCCCTGATGCGCCAGCACCGTACGCGCAAACGCTTCCACTCTGGATAGATTACGGGATGACGATGTCTCAAGAACTATCGGTGATAACCAGAAAACTATCCGTGATAACCAGTTCCGGGAAAGTAGCCCCGGACGTGAGTCCGGGGTAAGCGATGCAACTCACATCTCAAGTCGCCGAGTTGCGCGTCGATAGGTTACGGGATGCGTCTTCTCGTGACCTATCGGGAGTTGCTGGCCTGATCCCGACCAACTATCCGTCGGAGCCGAAGAACTTGTTTGCATGTAGCTGATTTGCGCGTAGAGTGCCCTTCATGAACACTTGGCTGACAATCCGAACGTTCATCGCTGTTTTTCTCGGAGCACTTGGCACCGGTTTGATGTTCGGCCGTTCAGAGGATAATCGAGTGATGCTCGGAGCGTTGTTATTTGCAATCGGCCTGACCTTCCTGCTCCGCATGGCAATTGAGTTTCGCCAACGATAGGCTGCTCTGACGCATTGTCCCAGGAGAGATCAACGAATAGTGGGCGGGATATCCCCTTCTCGTAATCTGACGAAACCATCCTCTAACGTGGGCAGCGGCACTGGAGGCCGCTTCCCATGAGCAGGCTGGAGCTTTAGAGCTTTACTTCACCGCGCGATTTATTTCCGTATTCTGAGCGGCTGTAATGAGCCATCGGCCCTTCTCACGAGTGAGGACGAAGAGAATTAGTCGATTCCGCAAGGGCACCGGTCGCAGGCAAAAACAGAACCGCGACGGCAAGTAGTCTCAACGCCTTACCAATGGCTATCCCCCAGAGTGTAGTTGCCCATATCGGCTGAGGAATGATATTTGATAACAACCCGAATGCCATGGCCGATTCTGGCTACTCTGGATAGGTTATGAGAAGACGATTTCACGACACCTATCTGTGTGGTACCGATCTTATCGCTTCGGTTTTCGAGTGATCTGAAGCGCTTGTAACAACAGTCTTTGGAGGCGTTCTTCCTCTCCGCACTGCACTTCAATGGTCACAAAGTACCCGTTGAGAACGGTTGAATATAGGCCGCGATAGTAGCCAAAGTCGGACCTCTGATAGAAGCGGAAGATGGTGCCTACAAATGGAACCTCTTGGACGGTGAGAGGAGTTCTCTCCCGGTAAATCTTCACGTTTTCATCTGCCACATGTTGTCCGATTCTTTGTGCGTATTCGTCTAGTGTTGTCCCTTTAGGGTAATTCTCCTGAGACTCAACAAGTAGGCCGAGGGTGTAGTTCTCATGAGGTCCGCGCTCAGGCACGCCCGAGTCGTAAACAGCATCGATCAAACGTCCCTGTCGCCTCGCCGCACTGATAGGTCCTCGTACCTCCCAGTGTGCCTTCGGAGCCGAAAGCGTTATTCCCAATACTGAGTTCTGATAGGTATCTAGATTCACTTTGCCTGCGGCTACCATGGAAGAAAAATCGTTTCTCACAGCTTGCCCGTGCATCATCGCGAAGGACAAGAGGAACGCAACAACAAAATGTCTCATAGAAGGCTTCATAGGTAATCAATGATAACCGCGATTTTCAGGATAACTGTCGGTAACAGGGCTTCTCACGCATTAATTCATTTTATGGCTTCAGCGCACATCATTAGCCCATGCCTTTCTCGCTTTGAGACAATTCTTGTCAAGAGACAAATATTGTCATTTTCACCGCAACCTCATCATTCCATTCGAAATATAAATTCCGCCCCGATGTCACAGTAGCCATACCCAATTTGCTATTCTGAAAATAGAGAGAAAAAAGCAAGGCAAAGGCAGAGGGAAAAGGGCAAAACCGAAGAGCTTCGGCTTTTCCGTTCTGCCCTTTTCCCTTTGCCTTCTAACTTTTTTGACCGGCACCCGGTACCTGGTACCCGTTCGCTTGCGGTCTTTTGCGACCTGGGACCTGCGACCTGTGACGTCTTACCCGGCACCCGGTACCCAACAAGGAGCTTCCCATGGCTGCTCTTCGCCTCTGCACCCACATCAAAACCAACGGCATCAAATGCGGCTCCCCCGCCTTGCGCCACCACACTCTTTGCTACTTCCACTACCAGTGGCAAAAGCGAGACCAGCGCCGCGTCCGACTCGGCGGCCCCGTCGGCATGAACAAAAACACCGGGATCGAACTCCCGCTCCTCGACGGCCCCGAAGCCATCCTCGTCTCCATCATGGAAATCCAGCGCGGCCTCCTCGACCACCGCATCGAGGTCAAAATGGGCACCGCCCTGCTCTACTCGCTCCAACTCGCGCTCCAGGCCCGCATACCTTACTCCGGCCTCTGCGCCCGCGAACCCGTCCGCGAATGCCCCGAACTCGACATGGAACTCGAAATGGAACGCGCCCGCGCCATGCGCCCCGCCAAAGAAAAATGCGCCACCTGCCCCAAAAAAGAAACGTGTTTATCCCCCCGCAACTGTCGCAAACTCCCCAAACTCCCCGCCGGCTACCGCCGCGAAGGCGACCGCCTCGTCCGCGATGCTGATACTGATGCTGCCGACGCATCCACTCAACCGTGTCATCCTGAGCGGAGCGCGGCTGTATCGCGCGTAGTCGAAGGACCTTTTGTCTCCTCTTCCGAAGCCACTGCCCCCGAAACCACCCCAATCCCCGAGACCGCCTCGAACTCGCTCCGAGAAAGTAGCCCCGGGCGTGAGCCCGGGGAAAACGAACCCAACTTTCCCTCGAGTCGCGCGAACGCGCGACGCCAGATCGCGTCCGCCGACGAGAAACAAAACGTCCTTCGGCTCCGCGACTCTCGTCGCTCCGCTCATGACACCTCAAAAACCGACGCTAACTCCTACGCCGACTGTATTTTGGGATTTAACCCCAACCCTCTCATAGATCTTCCGCCAAAATTTCCGCAACTCATTGAAACAACACAAGCGGGAAACTAGGGGGTGGCTCTCGATGGCCCGTTCGCCTGATGGCACGATTCTGTCGGCTTACCTGCTTACCGCATACGAGTTCGCCACCAGGTCTTCTTCCGGCACGACGCTGAGGATGACGCTGCCTTCGAGCGGCAGCGCGTCGATCGGGAGGCGGTCGCGCCAGACGCTTACGCGGAGGCGGAGTTCGTCGCCGGGGGTGACGCCGAGGAGAGTGAACGGGATTCGCGCCTCGAAGATTTTCTGCAGTGCGACTTCGAGGCCGGCGGTGAGGCCATCGTCCTGGGCGCGCAGGCGCTCGGCGCCGTTCTCTTCCAGCAGCGACCAGGACTGGAGTTTGCCGTCGAGGATGTGGGCGTCGAGGCGGAAGATGTGCTTCCCTGCCGCATGCGAGTTGGTCGGCGAATGCGCGTTAGCGTCGCCGCAACAGACTTCGACGTGCGCGCGGAGTTCGCAGTCACCGGGTTCGAGCGGTTGGGTGAAGTCGGCGCGCACGTTGAGCACGGAGTCGTTGACGCCGGCGAAGATGGTGTCGAGGACGAACTGCTTGCCGTGCATGGAACTGGTGCGGCGATCGGCGGCGTACATGGCGGAGCCCATCCAGTCGAAGTAGCTGTCGACGCGGCCGTTGATGCGCGGCGAGATGTAGGCGGTTTGCGGCGTGGTTGTGGGACGGACGGCTGGCGCGGCGATGGGCTGTGCAAGGTAGTCGGGAGCTTCGGCGCCGAGAAGCTGGTACACGTTGGAGAGGTGCGAGCGGTACAGCTCGTCGAAGTCGCGGTCGTTGGCGGAGTGATGTTCGGGACCGTACCACCAGTTCCAGTCGCTGCCTTCGGCGATCAAAAGTTCTTCGTAGGCGAGCTTGCGCTTGGCTTCGGGGACCTCGGGGGCGTGCTCCTCGTAAAAAGTGCGCGCCGCGTCCAGGTAATCCCACGAGCGATTGTCTTCCTTCGTACCGATCCAGACATTGAAGTTTGCGTTGATCCACGATCCGGGAACCAGCGACTTGAGAGGCCCGATCTGTTTCGGGTTGGCGAGCGCAATCGCTTCCGAGATGGTACAAGCCTGGACGCCGGGATCCTTCGTCAGTCCCTCGTAGAAGAAGCGGAGGAAGTCGCGGCCGTTGTTGGGGAAGTTCTCCCATGCGTTCTCGCCGTCGAGGATGATTGGCACAACGGCATCGCTTCCCTTCTTCACGACCGGTTCGGCGGATTGCCTGATGGTCTGGAGCAGGTGCGAGGCTGCGTCGCGCGCGGACATGTTGGCGTAGACGAAGCCGATGAGGTCGGAGATGCGGTGATCCCGGAAGAGGAGGTGGATGCGCGTGTCGGACTTCTCGTAGCGATAGATGCGGTAGAGGCGATCGGCGCTGTCGGCGGAGAGGCGGCCATCGCCGTCGCGAGTAAACAGGTAATCGAGCGAGCGGCCTAGAACACCTTCGTCGGTAGCGAGCCAGTTGAGGCCGTTCTTCGCCGCTAAGCCGAGGACCTCTTCGGAGACGCTGCCCTCGGACGGCCACATGCCCTTCGGGCGAAGGCCAAAGGTCTTTTCGTGGAAGTCGACGGCGCGGCGGATCTGCTCGTTGGCGTCTTCGGGACGCTGGAAGCGGTTCTGCGGGAGCGCAAGCGCCGAAGACGAAACGGCGCCGATATTGGTGTCGCAGACCAGCGGCAGGATCGGGTGATAGTACGGAGTGGGCGAGAGTTCGACGGAGCCCTTCGCAGCGGCGTCGCGGTAGGCGGGAATGACGGCGCGGAGGATTTCCTGCTGCTTGCGCAGTACAAACTGCTGGTCCTGTGTCGAGTAGCCCTCGCGCTTGGCAATCAGTTCCTGGACGTCGGGTTGGGCAAGCCAATATTCGTCGATCCAGGCAAGTTGCGACAGCACCTGCAGGTCGGTGTAGTCGCGGGTGGTGAAGAGGGATTCGGCGCGCGCGGGGTCTTCTCCAACGCCCTTGAAGCGCTCGTAAAGATCCCGGTAGCGCGGGTAGCGGCCGATAAGGTGGGTCGGGTTCGCCTGGAAGAAGTAGCCGAGGATAAAGCGCTTTTCGTCGGGTGAGAGCTGAGCTGCGGGCTTGGAGGCAGCGTCATAGAACGGTGCGCGGAAGTTGCCGGAGATGTAGTCCTGGAGTTGCGTGACGAGTGAAGGGACCAGGTTGAAGTTCTGGTGAACCTGCGGGAATTCGTCGAGCAGCTTCACCATCCCGTAGTAGTCCTTGCTGGCATGAAGCCGAACCCAAGGCAGACGGATCTCCCCGGTGACCAGGTTCTTGTAGTAGGGCTGGTGCATGTGCCAGAGAAGGACGACGCGGACGATTCCAGTAGACATTATTAGTTTGGGCCCCTGACAGTATCGAACTAAAAAGGTAACAGCTTGGGGGAATTGAGGGAAGTAGGTGGAGTGGTAGCATTGCAATTGACGATTGACGAATTTGTCATTGACGATTGAAAGACAATGACGAATGTCGAAACGACGTATTGAGGGCGAGCGTTGCTCGTCCGGGCAGGCGAGGTCGCCCGCCCCCACCACAACAGTGCTGGATTGATAGCTTGCGGATTTTCACGCGGTACATTCTCGGCGAAGTGATCTCCCACGGATTGATTGGGGCTTCCCTGTTCACGTTTGTGATTTTCATGCGTGATTTGGGGAAGCTGCTCGAACTCGTGGTGCGCAACAGCGCACCACTGCCGAGTGTCGCCGAGATTTTCTTCTTCACATTACCGATGGCGTTGACGATCACGCTGCCGATGGGAGTGCTGGTCGGCATCCTGATTGGGCTGAGCCGGCTGGCGGCGGACAGCGAAGTCACGGCGATCAGGGCGAGCGGGCAGGGATCGTGGATGTTCCTGCGCGTGATTGCGATCTTCGCGATAGTGACTTGGGCGCTGGCGATGGCGAACAGCGTCTGGATCGCGCCGATGTCGGCGGCCGGGCTGGGACGGTTGCAGGATAAGTTGAAGACGTCGCAGGCCTCGTTTGAGATTCAGCCGCGAGTTTTCTACGAAGATTTCAAGAACTACGTTCTGTACGTGGAGGACGCGAAGACTGCTCCGAAGGCGGCGCTGTGGAAAGGTGTGTTCCTGGCGGATATCAGCGCACAGGGGTCACCGAAGGTAACGGTGGCACAGCAGGGCGTGGTGGTGCCCGAGGGTCAGGACAGGATTCGTCTGCACCTGACGAATGGGTCGCAGCAGGAGAATCCGAGGGGGCAGCCGGACCAGTTCTCGATTTCGACGTTCAAGGAAACGGATATATCGATTCCGCTGCCGAAGTCGGATAACGGCAATAAGAAAGAGCTGGTTCCCGTCGCACAGATGAGCACGCGCGAGTTGTTGTGGCGCGCGAATCATCCCGACGTGAATGCAGAGCCAAACAGGCCGGGAGTGAAGGCTAACGATCCGAAGGCGCTGGCGCGCTGGTACGAGGTGGAGTTCCACCGGCGGTTGGCGCTGCCGACGTCGTGCCTGGTGCTGGCGCTGGTCGGGATTCCGCTGGGGCTGTCATCACGCAAAGGCGGCAAGGCGACGGGGTTCGTGCTGACCATCCTGCTGGTCTTTGCTTATTACCTGATTTCGCTGTTCGGGATTTCGTTGGGACGGTCGGGGAAGATGGACCCGGCGATAGCGGTCTGGATGGCAAATATCGTCTTCTTCGTGGCCGGAGTGTTTCTGATGTGGCGTGCGGACAAACATCCGATCGAGATTGGGTCGATTGGTTTGGCCTTTCAGAGATTGAAAGGGCGGTTCGCGAAAGGCGAGGCGCTGCCGGAGGCGGTTTCGACGGACGAGGTCAGCGCCTTTGACCGGGCGATCAGCCGAAAGAGATTTTTCAGTGCGAAGTTCCCGCTCATTTTCGATGATTTGATTCTGCGGGATTTCTTCCTTTACGTGGGAATGATCGTGATGACGTTCCTGCTCCTGGTGCTGCTGTTCACGTATTTCGAGCTGCTGAGCGATATCGTGCGGAATAAGGTCCCTGTTCTGATGCAGATCGAGTACCTGATCAACGTGACGCCGTCGCTGCTGTACCAGATACTGCCGCTTTGCGTGCTGCTGGCGGTGCTGGTTACGTTCGGCCTGATGCAGAAATCGAACGAGATCACAGCGATGAAGGCGACGGGGGTAAGCGTCTACCGGATCATCTTCCCGATCCTTGTGATTGCGGCGGTGCTGTCGGCGGGATTGTTCTTCTTCGATCAACTTTATATTCCGACGGCAAACACACGGCAGGAGACGTTGCGTAACGAGATCAAGGGCAAGCCAGCACAGACGTATTTAAGGCCGGACAGGAAGTGGATTTTCGGGCAGCAGAACACGATTTACTACTACGAGTTCTACGACCCGGATCAGAACCGGTTCGCGAATATCTCGATCTTCCAGTTCGATCCGAAGACGTTCCAGATGACCAGGCGGATCTACGCCGCACGCGCACACTGGGAGCCGACATTGCAGAAGTGGGTGTTCGAAGATGGATGGGCCCGGACTTTCAATGGTTCGGCCATCGAGGACTACCGGACCTTCGACGTGGCGACTTTCCCGAAAGAGGCGACTGAGCGGCCCGAGTACTTCAAGAAAGAAGTGAAGCAGTCGCAGGAGATGAACTACCAGGAGTTGGCGAAGTACATCAAGGACCTGCAACAAAGCGGATTCGATGTTGTCCGGCTAAAAGTGCAACTCAATATGAAGCTCGCGTACCCGGTGATCACCTTCGTGATGGCGCTGCTGGCGGTTCCGTTCGCGCTATCGACGGGAAGACGGGGGGCGCTGACGAGTGTGGCGGTGGCAATTGGGATCGCGATCACCTATTTCGTCGCGTCGGGGCTTTTTGAAGCCATGGGAAATGCGAACCAGTTGCCGGCGGCGATGGCGGCCTGGGCGCCGGATGTTATTTTTGGGTTGGGGGGAGGGTATCTTGTGTTGAAGGTGAGAACTTAGCCGGATTGACGATTGACGATTTTCTCATTGACGATTGCAAAACCCTATTTACGATTGACGATTTCATCATTGACGATTGAACGGCGCCTGCCTTTGGCGGTGAGCTGGAATGCTGAGAAGAGCGCCAATAGTTCAGCAGCCTCGCATTGAAGGTCGGTTAGTCTCTCCTTCTTGACCAATCCTAATTGCTTGCGACCGTTCTTTCCCGAATTGGTCAAAAACTCTCCGAAGCCGTCCCTGTTACAATTTCATCCAAGAAAGCGCATGTTTTTCCATAATCTTCGGCCGCTATTCCCTTACCTGCGAAAGTATTGGCGCGGATATCTTGTCGGCGCAGTTTCGGTGTTGCTGACGAATATTATCTGGGTTCAGTTTCCGCGGGTGATCCAGGCGGTGACCAACGACCTGAACGATCGCCATCTGCACAGGACGCTGGTTTTCTATGCCTTGCTGCTGATAGGGATTGCGGTGGCGAAAGGCATTTTCCAGTTCCTTACGCGGAAGGTCCTGATCGGGATCTCGCGCGACATCGAGTTCGATTTGCGGAACGACATGTTCCGACATCTCGAATCGCTCTCCTACGACTTTTACCAGCAGACGCGAACCGGTGACATCATGGCGCGGGCGACGAACGACCTGAACGCCGTGCGCATGCTGCTAGGCCCGGCAATCATGTACTCGGCGAACACGATCGTGTTTACCATTCTGGCGCTGTACTACATGATCGGAATCAGCCCGAAGCTGACGCTGTGGGCGTTTTTGCCGCTGCCAATCGCAAGTGTCGTGGTGCAGTATTTCGGAAAGCAAATTCACGAACGGTTCGAGCGGATCCAGGCGATGTTCTCGGAAATCACTGCCCGGGTTCAGGAGAACCTTTCGGGGGCGCGCATTATTCGGGCGTTTGCGCAGGAAGAAGCGGAGATTAGGGGCTTCGAGCGCGACAATACCGAGTACATCAATCGCAGCCTCAAGCTGGTGCGATTGATGGGTATGCTGTGGCCGACACTGGAAACGATGCTCGGCATTGCAATCGCAATTGCGCTGTGGGTCGGTGGACAGGAAGTGCTGCATGGGAGGATCAAGGTAGGCGCTTTCACGGCGTACCTGATGTATATGTTCCAGTTGACGTGGCCGGTGATCGCGCTGGGCTGGGTGATCAATATCTTCCAGCGTGGGACAGCGTCGATGGGGCGCATTGCGCAGATTATGCAGGTGCAGCCGGGGATCAAGGATGACCCGGCGCTCATGCGGTTTGCGGCTGGGCAACCGATTCGCGGTGATATCGAGTTTCGAAACCTGACGTTCGCGCATCCGCGCGAGGCGAAGCCGAATGGCGGGGACGGGCTGGCTCTAAGTCATGAGCCGGGCAAGCCAATACTGAAAGGGATCAACCTGCGAATTATGGCTGGGACGAGCCTCGCGATCGTGGGACCGACGGGATCTGGGAAGTCGACGCTGGTGCAGTTAATTCCGCGAATCTATGACGCGCAGCCGGGAATGGTGCTGATCGACGGGCGCCCGATCCGGGAGTATCCGCTGGCGTGGCTACGGAAGAATGTTGGATTCGTACCGCAGGAGACGTTTCTATTCAGCGATACCATCCGGGAGAACATTGCGTTCGGAAGTGAGAATGCGAGTGATGAAGACGTCAGAAATGCGGCCACAATCGCGCGGATTGCGGACGAGATCGAAGCTTTTCCGGACCGCTATTTGACAATGGTGGGCGAGCGAGGGTTGACCCTGAGCGGAGGCCAGAAACAGCGCACCGCGATTGCGCGGGCGGTGATTCGCGACCCAAAGATCCTTGTGCTCGACGACGCCCTGGCTAGCGTCGATACCCAGACCGAAGACTACATCCTCAATCATCTGCGCGAAGTGATGAAGGGGCGAACGACCATATTCATTTCGCACCGCGTTTCAACGGTACGCAACGCCGATAAGATCGCCGTGCTGCACGATGGGCAGATTGTGGAATACGGAACGCACGACGAACTAATCGCAATGAATGGGTACTATACCGATCTGCATAACAAGCAGCTCCTGGAAGAAGAGTTGGAGACGGTGTGACTGCGGTTGCATTGACAACAGAATTTCGAAATGACGAAACGTCGGAACGACGAGAGCCTGCTCGTCTAAGGCGCTTTTCGAACCGCAGCCATCCATTCTTTGACCTGAAGGCATAATTCCACCACTTTCGTGGCATCCTACCTACCAGAGCTTTTGGCGAGGGATGCATGTTGTCTTTTCCACGACGTTTTCCATTGATCGCAACTCTGATCCTTGTGGTTGCAGCGGGCTGCGCCACAAAGCGGATCGCGCAGAACCCAACCACCGGACGAGTACAAGTGCTGGACGCCTACAACCAGTACAGTCCTGAACAGGAGGTGCAGGTTGGAAAGCAGGCGGCCGCGGAGGCGGTCAAGCAGTTGCCGCTGCTGCAAGTGGGCGACCCCGTTTCGCAGTATGTGAATCACCTGGGGCAGAAACTGGCGGCCAAGGCGCCGGGATACAAGTACCCATTTGAATTTCACGTGGTGAACCAGAAGGAGATCAACGCGTTTGCGCTGCCGGGCGGGCCGATATTTGTGAATCTCGGGACAGTGCAGTCCGCTCATACGGAAGGTGAATTGGCGGGCGTAATGGCACACGAGCTTTCGCACGTTGTGCTGCGTCACGCCACGAGCAATGCGAGCAAAGAGCAGGTGGCGCAGATTCCGCTGGCGATCCTGGGCGCAGTGCTGGGAAACGGCACCGGCGGACAGTTGGCGAGGCTCGGAGTATCGCTGGGTGCGAATGGGCTGTTCCTGAAGTATTCCCGGGACGCGGAGCGCGAGGCGGATGAAATGGGCGCGCAGATGATGTACGACGCCGGGTACGACCCGTACGACCTGGTCGAGTTCTTCAGTACGCTGGAAAAGGAGGGCGGCAATGGCGGCCCGCAATTCCTGAGCGATCACCCGAACCCGGGAAATCGCGAAAAGGACGTCGAAAGGGTCATCTCGAAGTTCCCGAAGAAGAACTATGCGCGCGAAGAGTCGCGGCAGTTCGAGCGGATCAAGGCGCTGGCGGCGCAGATGAAACCGATGTCGGCGCAGCAGGTGGCGGAGTATCAGCGAGCGCAGCAGGCGAAAATGCAGCGGGCGGCCGAAGCGGAGATCCGGCCGAGCGGAAGCTTCAGGGTCGCGAATGGCGGCTTCTTCCAGATGGAATATCCGACGAACTGGGAGGTGCTGGGGCAATCGAATTCGGCGATGACGATTGCGCCTCGCGCGGGTGTATCAGACGGGGCAATCGCCTATGGCGTGGTGGTTGGCGGGTTC
Organism: Terriglobia bacterium; assembly: GCA_032252755.1. Lineage (NCBI taxonomy): Bacteria > Pseudomonadati > Acidobacteriota > Terriglobia > Terriglobia bacterium. Next base: position 14,978 of record JAVUPY010000041.1, on the reverse strand, counting down.
CAGCCGCAGGGCGGTTCGCTGGATACGGCTACCCGCAGCCTGGTGCAGGCCTTGCAGCAGCAGAACCAAAATCTGCAGGTACAGGGGGCACGGCAGATTTCGGTGAATGGGCGGCCCGCCATGAGTGTCGCGATGCTGAGTCCGTCGCCCCTTACTGCCGGCAGCGGGCAACCGGTTGTGGAGCAGGACACGCTGGTGACAATCCAGCGCTCGGACGGAGCCGTGGTGTACGCGGTATTCGTGGCGCCACAACAAGATATGCCTGCCCTGAACGATACCTATACACGAATGCTACAGAGCCTAAGGGTGCAGTGATAACAGTTGGCGATTGACGCTTTTCGGTTGGCGCACCTCAACGCTTCTTGCGTGATCGTACCTTCGCGATTGGGGCGAAGCGGAGACTCGTGAGTAAGGTTGATTCGGTTTCGCCGAGGTAGGGGCCGGCGCTGATCAGGGCGCTGCGGTGGCCGTTGCTGTATACGTAGCGATCGGATTCACACAAACCGCGATACTTGCCGGAGAGATCATGGCAGGCTTCGACGATGACAGCGGTAAGGACCTGCCAGCCGCGCCTTGGCTTCGTCAAGCGGGCGTCGTAGCGGGTGCCGTTGGGTCCATTCACGTACCAGCCTTTTTCATCCTTCTCCATGAATTGAGCGGCGGCGGTTTCGAGATCGCCATCTACGATCTCGATTTCCATGCGGCCAACAGGACCGTCGGCGTCGGTGTTGCGCACTATTTCCGACGGATATTTCGAGAAGATGACGAAGCTGCAGGGGTTGTCGGGCTTGGGTTGAGTGGGCGTTTGGCCGGACCCGGATTGTTGCGGGGCCGGGGTTACGGTCTCGGTTTCCGGCGCGCCTTGAGAGAGCGGTTCAGTCGGCCGCGCGGAGGGCGCGGATGGTTGCGGCGCGGGGTTGGTGTCGTCAGTTGCGGTTTGTGATTGGTCGTCCCCTGCGAGTTCCGGGTGCGCTTTTTCGTATTCGGACGCGCGTATCAGTTGCCAACCGGGAGGGATACGAAGGGAGGCGCCGCACCCTTGGAGCGTCGGTGGGGGCGGGGTAGCGGGAGCGACAGGTTTCCTCTTTTTCGTTGTGCGGTGTTGGGCGGCGAACGAGGTGCAGGCGAGTGCGAGGATCGCGACGATCAGGGTGAGCAGTGTACGGGGACGGATCATGTTGAGAGTGAATTTACATCAGAATCAAGGCCGGTGCAGAGTGCATAGAGGAATGCAGGTCCCTCGACTCGGGCTGAAGCCCCCACTCGGGATGACGGCGCGGTGGGTGGAAACACTCATTCGATGCCGAATTCTTTCCAGCGGCGGGTAACGCGGTCCTTGATTTCGGGGGACATTTCGAGGACGTCGGGCCAGGGGCGCTGGAAGCCTTCGCTGGGCCACTTGCGGGTGGCGTCAATGCCCATCTTGGAGCCGAAGTCTGGCAGGCGCGAGGAGTGGTCAAGCGAGTCTACGGGGCCGAGAGTGAATTGAATGTCGCGCTCCGGGTCGATGTTGTTGAGCGCTCGCCAGACGACTTCGCGCACGTCCTGTACGTCGCAATCGTCGTCGACGACGACGATGCACTTGGTGAACATGGCTTGGCCGAGCGACCAGATGGCGTTCATCACTTTTCGCGCCTGGCCCGGGTAGCTCTTCTTAATGGAGACGATCATCAGGTTGTGGAAGACGCCTTCGGGCGGCAGGTTGACGTCGACCAGTTCCGGGATGGTGAGCTTCATCATCGGCTTGAAGATGCGGCCGACGGCTTTGCCCATCCACGCGTCTTCCTGCGGCGGACGGCCGACGATGGTGGCAGAGTAAATGGGATTTTTACGGTGCGTTACGCACTCGACGTGGAAGACCGGGTAGAGGTCTTCGAGCGAGTAGAAGCCGGTGTGATCGCCGAAGGGGCCTTCGGTGCGGAGTTCGTCGAGTTGAACGTAGCCTTCGAGGACGATTTCCGCGGTGGCGGGGACTTCGAGGTCGATGGTTTCGCACTTCACGAGTTCGACGGGCTTGCTGCGCAGGAAGCCGGCGATCATGAACTCCTCGACCTCAGGCGGTGCGGGGACGATGCTGGCGAACATCAGTGCCGGGTCGGTGCCGATAGCGACGGCGACTTCCATTTTTCCGGCGACGGTTTTGCCGGTCGAGATGCGGGCTCCGCCGGAGGAGCGCGCCATCATGTCGATGGCGGCGGCGCGAGCATTGGCCTGGCCCTTGGCGGCTTCGGCGCGGAGGCGTTCGCGATAGTGCTCGGCGCCGACTTTGTGGCGCTGCCAATGCATGCCGGTTGAGTTGCGGTCGTAGACCTGCATGCGGTAGGTGCCAACGTTGCGCTTGCCAGTGTTGGGGTCGCGAGTAATGACTTCGGGAAGCGTGATGAAGGGGCCGCCGTCCTTCGGCCAGCAGGTGAGGACGGGGAATTCGGCGAGGTTGACGTCACTTCCCTTCTTGATGACTTCTTTGCAGGGGCCGCTGGAGACGACCTTGGGGAAGAAGCTGCCCATTTCGGCGAGCATGGGGAGCATCTTCACTTTGTCGAGGAAGCCCTGCGGGGACTTCACGTCCATGAAGCCCTTGATGCGCTCGGCAATGGCGTCGAGCGCGGGCGTTTCGAGGGCCATTTCCATGCGGCTCTCGGAGCCGAATTGGTTGATGAGAAGCTGGGTACCGGGATGTCCTTTAACGTTTTCGAAGAGGAGCGCGGGGCCGCCGGGGCCTCGGCCGTCGCGGCTGGGCCACTTGGAGACGCGATCCGTGATCTCGGTGATTTCGAGGTTGGGATCGGCTTCTGCCTTGATACGCTTGAGTTCGCCGGCACGGTCGAGGGCGGCGATCCATTCGCGAAGATCGTTGTAGGCCAAGGGGGCTCCAGTTCGGAGAAATTAGATGAAAGCAGATTATAGAAGAAGAAGCCATCAGCAATTAGCAATTAGGAAGGGCGTCGCAATCCGCAAGGGTTCTTGGGTCACCAAGCTCCGAAGAGGTGCGCCAGAGTGTAAATCTGCGCCTTTGCTAGTTACTAATGGCCGGTTGCTTTCGCATTGCGGATTGTGGATGGCGTCCTTCGCTGCCAACTCCCCTTCGAAAAGGCTCATCCAAAGCTGTTGATCAGGAAGATCACTATTTTCAGGAAGGCACTCCTACATGGTTTCTCAAGAACGCGAATACATTCACGCTTTGTCGTTGCTCACGTTGGATCCTGCGCAGGCTGATGAGGCGGTGAGGTACGTAGCTGGGTTGACGGCCGCAGAGCGGGAGACGTTTGTCTCGATGGCGGATTCGAATCATGTGGTGCTGCGGGCGCTGGAACCGTTGCAGAGGGTGACCAAAACACCCATATCTGCGAAAGACGCGCAGATGTGGAGCACCGAGGCCAGCACGAATTCGGAACTGGCGCAGTGGGCGGCAGAAGTAATGGAGCGGGAGCACGCGCGCATCGATAACGCGGTGCGGAAGCTGCACGAGATTGTGAGCGCACTGGAAGAGGGCGGCTGTCCGACGACGGTAATGAAGTCACTGGACCATTGGCCAGATTTGGGGAATGACCTGGATTTGTACACCACGGCGGATGAGACCCGGGTCTGCGATGTGATGACGAAGAGGTTCGGGGCGCATATTGAAGACAGGAGTTGGGGTGACCGCCTGGCGAATAAGTGGAATTTTGCGGTCCCGGGGCTGCCGGAAGCCGTGGAGGTTCATGCCAAGCGGCTGGGACAGACGGGCGAGCACACGGCAATGGCACAGCGGTTTGTGAGCCGGCGGGTCGAGAAGAGTGTTGGTGGGCTGAATTTCCCGGTGCCGGCTCCGGAAGAGCGGATCATTGTCGCGACGCTACAGAGAATGTATCGGCATTTCTATTTCCGGGTGTGCGACATCGTGAATACGGCGGCACTGGTGGAGTCGGGCACGATTAACTACGGCGAGTTGCAGCGCGCGGCGGAGATGGGCGGCATCTGGAAGGGCGTGTGCTCGTACCTGAAGATCGTGAACGATTATGTAAAGCAGTACCGCGGGACGGATTTGCCGCTGCCGATGCGGGTAAGAGATGAGGCGCCGTTTGGCGGCGAGAAGACTTACGTTCGGGGAAAGTTCATCCGCGTGCCAATCATGCCGCAAGGCGCGACGCTCTATACCGCCCAGGTAACGCACACGGCGTTGCGCGGCGACGTTCCCGCGACTTTCCGGCTGTCGCTGCTTCCCTACCTGGCGACGGCGGCGGCGATCAGTTTCAAGATGACGGGAAGCGATAAGGGGATCTGGTAGGCAGGTACCGAATACCGGGTACCGAGTTCTCCGTTCTCCGTTCTCCGCGAAATGCGACCACATATTGTTCTTGAGCGGCTGACTTAGCCAACTACTTGCGGGAGGTGTATGCTTTCGCCGGCTCAACTGGAAGGAGCTTATGTATGCGCCTCCTGGTAGCGGTACTCATGCTGGCAAGCTGCACGTATGGGCAAACTGGAATCAAGATCGTGCAGCGAATACAGACGACCGGCGTCACGGGGATGCCTGGGCCTGCAGAACGCACAATCATCACCTACGCACAAGGCACGAACCGGCGCACAGAGTTTCCAGCATTCGAGCCGCTACGAAATGTCGTGCCGATGAAGATGATCGTTATTCATCGGTGCGATACTCGCGTTCTTTACGCACTGAATCCCGATAAGCACGAATACACTGAAACACAATTACCTTCGCCAGAAAATGAAGCAAAGGTCAGACAAGAAACTCAACGCAAATGGAGTAAAGGTCCGCCCAATCTTGTAATTGGCACGGCAACGCTTGACACAGGTGAAACCAAGCCTGCCTTTGGCCATACGGCGCGTCATTACATAACAACAATCAAGCAAATCCCTGCGCCCGAGCTCGGCCAACAGCCGAGCGAAGCAATCCAAGATGCCTGGTACCTCGACATTCCAGACGTCACGACTTGCGAGCCAGTTTCGCACCGGCCCGGTGGCTTAATAATCCTACGGGTTGGCGGCGAGCAGGCGGCTGAGGAAGTTCGACCGGAATTCAGATATTCCGGACCAGAGTTGCACGGGCTAGTTCTTTCGGAGAAGACGACTACGCGCTCAGTGCAAGTTTTTCAGACGGGAGAGAAGCATAACACTGAGATGACCACCTCGCGCGAGATCGTGGAAATATCCGACGAGGCGATCGATCCCGCGATCTTCGAGGTGCCCGCAGGGTTCACTAAAGTCAAGCAACTCACCCCGTACTAACTTCCCACTACTCCTCCAGCAGGATGATTTCCGGAAGTAGTTCGCCGTTTTTCACCTGAATCTTCCCTACGCTAATTGGTAATGAGAAGCGCCTTGGGCCGGCGCTGCCGGGGTTGAAGTAGAGGACTCCGTTTTTGAAGCAGTATTCGGGCTTGTGGCTATGACCGTAGATTACGGCGGCGAAGCCGGCGGCGCGGGGGTCGAGGTCGAGGACCTTCAGGTTGTGAATCATGCGATCTCGACGACTTCGGTCGGCGGATACTTCTTCGTAAGAGGTTCGCGATCAATGTTTCCGTAGATGGCGTGGACTGGTGCAATTTTCTTCAGGGCGGAAATAACGTCCGGTGAACCGATGTCTCCCGCGTGAAGGATCAGGTCAGAGTCTCGCAGGGCTTCGAGGGCGGACGGGCGGATGCGGGAGTGGGTGTCGGAGATGAGGCCTAAAACCCGGTTCTCAGTTCTCAGTTCCTGGTTCTCAGTTAGTTTCCTGGACATAGAAGTGCCGAGGCTACCCTGAAGCTCTTCAACAAGATTGTACGGGGTAACTCAGAACCGAGAACGCTGAACTGGGAACTGCCTTTGGAGCGGGGTACGGGAATTGAACCCGTGTCACCGGCTTGGGAAGCCGGGGCACGACCACTATACCAACCCCGCTCGCCAGGGTCAGGATAACACTGGGACCAATATCGGGCAAAACGCGTCCGGTTGCAAAGGACGCTGAGCAAAAGACCACCATCTTGCCAAGTGCTGGAGATGCGGGGCATGGAATGAATGCCTTGGGTCATTTTCTTGAAAACGAATCTCAGGGCATGGCAGGTTTTGCTTGTAGGATTGAGGATTTTTCGTAAGACTCTCCCTTTTGAGACTGCGTGCGGTTGGGCAGTAAGGGAGGTTACTGGTGACGGCCGGCGAGAAGCTTCGCGCGCTGCGGGAACGGCTGGGATTGAGCATCCGCATGGTGGAAAGTGCCAGCGAAAAGCTCGCGATCAAATACAACAATCCGGATTATTTCATTTCCCTCAGCCGCCTTTCCGATATCGAAACTAAGGGCATCATCCCGAGCATTTACCGGGTTTACTCGCTGTCCGTGATTTATCGCGCCGATTACCACGAGGTCCTGAAGATGTACGACCTGGACCTGGGGCGCATACCCACGGACCTGACGATGTTCGATACGCCAAATTCGGGGCTGGCGCCGGCACTGGAACATCAGGCGCAGGCCGAAATGCCATTGATCATGGATCCGGGGTTCCGGGGGGAGTCGACGACGCTGATTGTACGGATGATTCAGCAGTGGGGGACGGTACCGATGACGCTGCTGAAAAACTTCCTCGACCGGAAGTACACGTATGGGTACATCGGGGCAAAAGACTGGACGATGTATCCTCTGCTCTCGCCTGGGGCATTTGTGCAAATCGACGAAAATCGGACGAAGGTGGCGGATGGCGGATGGCGCTCCGAATATGAGAGGCCGATCTACTTCGTCGAGATGCGGGATGGGTTCACTTGCTGCTGGTGCGATCAGGAGGGATCGATACTGACCCTGCGCTCGCATCCCATGTCTCCGGTGAAGAACAGGACGGTTCGGTTAGGGTCCGAGGCGGAGATACTGGGACAGGTGGTTGGGATAGCGATGAGATTGGACCAGTTCTCGGGGAACTAAAAGAAATAGACACTGGCCGGCGAATGCCCCGGAACGCAAGCTTTGCGCGGTCGAATCATTCCGGGCAGGCGTCAAGAGGTATTTTGTTCCACTTTCGGAACATGAAACGCTACTTTGATTTTTCAGCATAACCTACACTGCCGATTCACCTTAGCACGGTAAACAAACCCAACTTGAAGGAGTTCACCGTGCAAGATGTTCTCGCAATCACCCTGCTTCTAATTGCCCTGGCAACCGGAACGGCAACCTCAACGACCACGGTTTCACCGAATGGGCAGGGCGGCGGCTCACCCACTTGCGACCCCGCTGTCCAAAAGTGCAGCTAACGGTTGTGCGGCGCCGGGTTTCAGGAATATCCTGAGCCCGGCGCTCATGACCATCGCATTGACCGAATACATCATTGTACCGTTGTGTTTTGCGCTTCAGCTGGCAACGGCATTGTTCATCCTGCGCCGAAAACAGCTCCAAACTTTCCCTGTCTTTTTTGCCTACACGATTTTTCATCTGATTCAGGGGGTTCTCTCTTTCGTTACCTACCAAGTCTCCTATGCTGCCTATTTTTACAATTGGTGGTTTGGCGAGATGCTGGATGTCTTCTTCACGTTTGCGGTGATACAAGAAATATTCGCTGTCACATTCCAGCCATATCACGCGTTGCGCCGTTGGGGGAACCGATTGTACGTTAGTGGCGTGCTGCTCCTTTCCGCGATTGCGCTGTTCATGGGAATTCAACATCCGGAGGGCTATACTCCCCGAGTTTCTGCACTGCTCACCCTGGATCGATCGGCAAGTTTCGTAGAAGTTGGTCTATTGTTCTTCCTGTTTCTCTTCTGTCGGCTGTTTGGAATGACGTGGCGTCATTACGTGTTTGGGATAACTGCCGGATTTGTCGTGATGGCCGCGATGATGACAAGCGGTGAAGCGGTGCGCACTCGCTTTGGAATCTCGGTCGATGCCTGGGTTACCATGCTCAACGCCATAGCATTCACACTTGCCGTCGGGATCTGGACCTATTACTTTGCGTCCGAAAAGAGCCGTGTACGACTCGACGAGGTCCCGGGAACGGAGCGGCTGGTTGCGTGGAATAAGGCGCTGGGCGAAATCGGGCGCTAGCCGCGGACCTGGGTCGAATCGCAAAATCAATTACGGGAATTCGTGATTCTGGAACGAGCTCCTTGTGCGTGAGCGGTTGCGGTTTTGTGCAAAGAAGGCGCCGGTGTTCCACTATCAGAACAGATAAACACTTACCGACGGCCTGCATCGAAAAGTGACCGGATTCCCCCGCCAATCAGTGAGGCCGTATAAGCGAGCACCAGACCGATAATCGCGATCGTCATCAGATCCGGGGCGGTATTGCCGAGTTCGGTGCGGAAGGCCTTGAGATGCACAGAGGACCATTCCGCGGCAACTGGGGAGAGGGCGAGAAGCACCACAAGAGGAAATCGCCATCTCCGAACGGTAAAGCCTACCAGCGCGGCGAAAAGGAAAAGGAGTGCGGCAAGCCAGACGACCGGACAATTCTGCCAGTCTGCTGCAAACAACACGACAATCCCAATAAACGAAAGAAAGATTCCGCCGGTTTCCATGAAGCCCACTGAGAATACCCAATCATACAAAACTTGCGAACGATGTGGGGCCAAGTGACGCTTTCGCGCTATGCGCTGGCATCATTCAGCAAGTGGACCTCGCTTGCACTGAGATGGAGATGAACGGAAGCCTGCAACTCACTCCACTGCTCGACGCTGGTGGCGCTGGCAAGAGGAGCGACAACCGTCGGCCTGGCGATTAGCCAAGCGAGCGCGACCTGCGCTGCGGTGGCGTGCTTCTGGCGCGCAACCTGATCGAGCGCACTGAGGATACGGTATCCGCGCTCGTTCAGGAACTTCTTCACGCGGGAGCCGCGAGGGCTCTGTGCGAGATCCCTTTCGGAACGATATTTTCCGGTGAGGAATCCTGAGGCGAGAGAGAAATACGGCAAGACGCCGAGGCCGGATTCTTCACAGATGGGAAGAAGATCGTTCTCAAACGGTTCGCGAGCATAGAGGTTGTACTCGGGCTGGAGAGTTTCGTAGCGTGAATAACCTTTTTGCGAACTGACCTCGAGCGACTGCTGGAGACGGGCAGCACCATAGTTGGAAGCGCCAATCGCGCGAACTTTGCCCTGCTTAATTAGGTCGGAGAATGCACCGAGGGTTTCTTCGAGCGACGTACCGGGATCATCTTCGTGCGATTGGTAAAGATCAATGTAGTCGGTCTGGAGACGACGAAGAGAGTTCTCGGCGGATTGCATGATGTAGTCGCGCGAGAGACCCTTGCGGCCATCTCCCATCTGCTTACCAACCTTGGTTGCGATGACGATCTTGTCGCGCTTCCCCGTTCTCTTGAACCAATTGCCGATGACGGTTTCGGATTCTCCGCCGATGTGTCCGGGGACCCATGTGGAGTAGACATCGGCGGTGTCGATAAGGTTCAACTGCGAATCGACGAAAGCATCCAGCAGGCGGAAGGATGTTGCCTCGTCGGCCGTCCAGCCGAAGACGTTTCCACCAAAGGCGAGCGGGCCGACTTTGATTCCAGAGTTTCCCAGATTACGTTGCACGAACTCCTCCCAGGATCGATTCGAGAATCTTGCCATCTGGCGATCGAGTCATCGTGCCATTGAAGTACCTCACGCTCTTAATGGCGGGATGCAGACCAGTAATGGCAAGAAGACATTTTACAGATTCGGAAGACGAAAACCGCAGCCGAGGCGCGTCGACAAGGCCTCCGCCTGCCGATAAGGGCAGAGATGGATCGTGGGCACAAAATTGGGCAGGCTTTCAGGTACGGAGTGTAATGGAGAAAAACTGGCCGGGGTAGTTTGAAGAGACCCTGCATTTGTGGTCCAATGTTGCCACTGTCCCACCGCAACACGGGGTGCATCACAACTTAGAAATGTGAGAGGTACACGATGGCTACCAGCATGCAGCCGCAAGCTTCTTCGCGCCAGTCCCATGCGACAGAAGCGCGACCCACACCGAATCGAATCTTCAATTCCCTTTTCGCTTACAAATTGAGCGCCGCCTTAAAGGCCGCAATCGAGTTAGACCTGTTCTCGGCAATTGCCGAAGGTGAACGCACGGCAGAGGCGCTTGCGCTGCGCACGCAGGCTAGCGCGCGGGGAGTACGGATTTTGTGCGATTTCCTGTCGATTGAACACTTCCTGGAAAAACACGGTTCCGAGTATCACCTGGCTCCGGATAGCGCCGCGTTTCTTGACCGACGCTCACCAATGTACCTGGGTGGTGCCGCGGGGTTCCTGGCGAGCCACGAGATGATCGCCCACTTCAATGATGTCGCTGGAGCGGTTCGTCGCGGTGGTGCGGCAGAAGGCGAGGAGACGCTGCAGCCTGAAAACGATTTCTGGATCAGTTTTGCGCGAAACATGGCGGGGATTGCTGGGTTCGGAGCAGAGATGCTGGCGCAGTTGCTGGCGCGGCTAGATGTGCCGGTCAACAAGGTGCTCGATATCGCGGCGGGCCATGGGATGTATGGCGTGACGCTGGGACGGCATCATCCCAAGGCAAAGATCGTGGCGCTGGATTGGCGGAACGTCCTGGAGGTCGCGGCGGAAAATGCCGATCATGCCGGGCTCGGCGATCGGTTCGACAAAATTCCGGGAAGCGCTTTCGATGAAGAGATGGGTACCGACTACGACCTCGTGCTGCTGACGAATTTCCTGCATCATTTCGATCCGCCCACGAACGAAGTCCTGCTACGAAAAGTTCACAAGGCGCTGGGTCCGAAAGGGCGAGTGGTGATTCTGGATTTCGTGCCGAACCCAGACCGCATAACGCCCCAGGAAGCTGCCGAATTCTCCTTGACGATGCTGGTAACAACGCCGAAGGGGGACGCCTACACGTTTGCGGAATTCGAATCGATGCTGAAGAATGCCGGGTTTGCGACGGCAGAGTTGCATCCGTTGCCGCCAACAGTGCAGCAGGTTGTTATCGCGAGGAAGGATTAAGACAGGCGAGGGTGAAAGACCGAAGGCAAAGGTGGCCTGCGGGACAAAATCTCGATTGACAAGACCCACATCTGCTGAAAACGGCAGATGTGGGCACGAGCTTTCCATTCAGGCTTAATTGCAAAAAAGAGGTCGCTGCGACGTGCGTCGCAGCGACTGAGCGGTGCATGCGAATGAGTGGCTTCTGGGCCCAACAACGGATGAGTACCAGAAACGTGGATTGGGGTTCCGGGGGAGGGACAAACCCTTTATCCGCAAGCAGAATAAGGGCGAAACCGAGTAACAACAATCGTCAGAAGGGTGTATGGGTAGCTCTACGGAAGGTGCAGAAGCACGTACATCCAACGATGTAGACGGTGAGGTGTACCTTACTTCGCGTGACCCAAGCCGTGGTTCATTGCAAATACAGCGAGTTCCAAACGGGTGGAAACGCCTGTTTTGTCAAAGACATTGGCAAGGTGGCGCTTCACGGTGGCTTCGGTGATTCCGAGGCTCTCGGCGATTTCCTTATTCGAGCCCCCGGCGGAGATGAGTGCAACGAGTTGTAACTCGCGGTCGGTGAGGCCAAAGCGAGCATCACCAGGGGCTGGAGTACGAACGATCTCCGCCAGAGTGCTTCGATCAAGCCAGTACTGACCGTCCATAACACAGCGAATGCTCTTGATGAGGACGTCGATGGCGCTGGTTTTCATGACGACGCCATGCGCGCCAAGGCGAACGGCTTCATTGATCTGGCCGCGATCGATGGCGGCGGTCAACATCACTACGTTGACGGAATTCGGCATCAAGCGGAGTTCGCGGAGGACCTGCAGGCCATCGGTGCGCGGCATGGCGAGATCGAGGAGCAGAACATCGGGAGAAAGCTTGCGGACACAATCGAGGGCTTCGTCGCCATCGGAGGCTTCTCCGACAACTTTGAAATCAACCTCGGTCTCCAGGATACGGCGGAGGCCATTGCGCACGAGCGAGTGATCGTCGGCAATGACGATTCGGACGGGACCCTTATCGTGTTGAGACTCGAGCGGCATGAACCTCCTTGGGAACGACAACCTCTATGTTGGTGCCTTTCCAGGAATGCGACTCGATGTATAGTTCCGCACCCAGAGCGCGAACGCAATCCTTAATTACAGCAGGGCCAGCCTGGGCGGCATCGAGTTCCGAGAGGCTCAGACGTCCCTGAAAGTTCAACCCGCGACCGTCGTCTTCCATGGTCAGGCGGACGCAGTCAGGTTCGTCCATCAATCGTATCAGCATTGCCTTGGCGCGGCTGTGCTTCCGCACGTTGACCATGGCTTCGTGTGCGATTCGGGCCAGTTCGCGACAATCACCTTCGGATAAATCGATCGCGGTTCCGGACGGCACGTTGGATTCGAAGTGCGCTGAGATGTAGGTGTCATTGGCAAACTTGCTCGTCGCAGACGAGAGGAACTCCAGGAGGCGGTCGCTGGTAACCTCGATGGTCCGGGAGCGCTGCACCATCTCACGGAGCTGTTGAAGCTGCTCGTGGATGGTCTGCTGCATCTGCTGGAGTTCTTCGCCGATGCTGGGGTAGTCGCGTGCGGCGTTGCGCAGCAAGTAAGTCTGCATCTCGAGACCGAAGAGCGACTGGACGACGCCGTCGTGAAGCTCGCGGCCGAGACGGGCACGCTCCGCGGCGCCGGCTTCACTGCGGAGGCGCTCGTTCACGTCGATGCTGTAGATGGCTGGGATCAGGTGCTTAATGCTGCGCTGGAGAAAATGCAGCGGCGCCTTTCCCCATTTTCCATCGTGATTGTTGATGATGGCGGCGAGAACCGACCAGTCGGGTGTGGCGAAGCGGACGGCCAGGGCGTTGCGATCGCAGATTTCGTTGAGAAGGCCGGAAGAGATTTCGTGGTTGATCGTATAGAGGTTGTCGGGAAGCAGGACGGCGATTCGGATCTGGCGCTCAGTACGCGACAGGCGCGCGGCGGCACCAGATGGGATCTTGGTGAAATCACGAATTTCGCCGAAAGGAATCTCGTGAGGTTCGGGGTTGTGGCGCTTCTGGTTGCGAGTGATCCGCCAAACACGGCCGCGTCGCTGGGAATGGTCGTCGAGGTAGAGGACGGCTTCGTCGCCCTCAAACAGGGCGAGGACTTCCTTGAGGAGATTGCCAATGATTTCGTTGATGCGCGTGCCCATTTGGGCGACGGTCATGAGCCTGGCAAGCGAGGCTTCTTCGGCGCGGGCACGGTTCTGCTGTTCGCCAAGGAAACCGGCGAAAAGGCCGGTGACGATCATGTAGGAGGCGCGGGTGGAAAAACGCGCCATCAGGACGGGGTCACCGCGAAGGACGTGCGAACCGGGCAGAACGGACTCCAAGCGCAACAACAGAACCATAAACAACGTTGTGACGGTGGTGAGTTGGAACCCCCAACGGTATGCCGCCGCGAACAAAACGAAGATATAGAGCACGAACACCGGGCTATTGGGGCCCTCGGCGGCGACGGAGATCGCGGATGGCCATAACATGTCCGCGACATGAACTGCGACGAGAAAGGCCGTGGTGTGCCGGGGGGAGACAGTAACGGTTGCGAGAATGGCTCCGCTGTAAACGAAATAAAGAGCGGAGACGGCGATGGAGTTGGAGAATCCGTTGCCGTGCGAGGCGGAACTGAGGAAAACGATTACGAGAAAAGTACCGGCCAGCACGAGGCGCGCGGACGCGAGAACGGTCTCGATCCGGTGTTTCTCATGAGGAGCCCAAGATTCGTCGAAGGCAAACACCCAGCCCTCTCCCGTTTGGCGATGTAAATAATATCTGAATTATGGCCCAGAATTGGCCATTTTTCCTATAGTTCTTCGATCTCTCGATGAAAACGTACCCGCCCCGCCCTCTCCCGTCGAATGGCACGACTGCGACCACGCCCGCCCGATAGTTAATGACAGCGACCCCCATGCCGTGGGAGTTCTTGAGTGAGATGCGGGAGACGTGGAGTGCAGTCCAGATTTAAGGAGCGGTTGTCAGGCGGTGTGACGGAAGGAGATGAGATCCCATGAGCCGTCCGGAATGGTCGTCTGGCGGCGGAGGATGTAGAGATTGCCATCGTTCGCCTGGACTTTAAAGAAGAGGTGCTCGGGACCGTACCACTGGTCGACCACTTCTTCGACGAGGTACTCGTGCTCGCCCATGCGGAAGCGGACGGGGCGTTCACCCTCCTTGCGCGCGGAGTAGCACTCGACATGCAGCCTCATATTTTCTATTGTCCGACTAATTCAGGAACCAGAGCTGGAAAATTAAGAAAAGAACCACGTCTGCCAAAAGCGGCAGACGTGGGGCACCTCAGTTAATTGTTTCGAGTGCGCGGATGTACTCAACGACCGACTCGCTCCAGCCGTCGATGTGCGTCCACTTGCCGTAGCCGACACCGTTCTTGTAGCTGGCCACGTTGATCACGTACCCGCGACCATTCGGTACGGGCACAGAATCGTGAGTCTGCTCGTCGGTGATGACGATGAGACGATCGTATTTGTCATCGACATCGCGAACGGCCTGCCCCAGGTACGTGCCCTGGTGCGCCTGGCTCGTGTTGATGGCGTCGCGCAGTGCGAAGCCACGACGCGACGGCACCCGCTTCGTCACGTTCGAGAAGCTGTAGACCGCTACGTCCTCGCAGATTTCGCGCAGCAGGATCGCCAGCCCGAAGGCGGCGTCCGTGCGCTGCATCTCCGAACGAGCCGAGAGCGAAGCGTCCATGCTGCCGGATACGTCTACGAGCAGCACGGTCTTGCCCGCCAGCTTTCCGACGTTCTCAACCGAGGAGAACATCTTCTTCTCGAGCGTGTCCTCCCACTGCGGCGCATAACGCGCAGCGGCGATGAAGCGGAACGGCAGCACGCGGTCGGTCTTCATCGTGCGGATCGCGTCGAGCACGAGCTCCTCGTTCACGCCCGCAGCGTGCATGTTGCGCAGGTTGCGGAGCAGTGCGAGCGCGCCGAGCTTGCGCTCGGCAAGCAGGCGCTCCCACGTCTCGCGCTTGTCGCCGCCGCCCGAGAGTGCGACCTCCCATGTGTCCGGCGTGACCAGATCGCCATCGACGAGACGCTTCCAGAGTGCAA